>CATYZV010000063.1 GCA_958415865.1 uncultured Selenomonadaceae bacterium | reverse complement strand
GGGACGATGATACCATCTAGGCTTTATACTAAATTTTATCATTAATAAATTACAAGGGAGTGTATTACTATGAAAACTTGCCTCAAATGCCGTAAAAATTTCTCCGATGAAACGAAATTCTGTCCTGTATGCGGTTCTGAGCTTGCTGCTGTGCCGCAGGACCATTTTTGCTCCAAATGCGGCAGCAAAGTAGCGGCGGGTGCAAAGTTCTGCCCCGTCTGCGGCGCACCGGCTGAACAGGGTCAGGCAGCTCCTATACCGGCGGCAAAGCCTGCTTCAGCGGCGATAAATCCCAATCCCCATGCGGCTGCTTTGCAGAGCAGTTCCAATCCGTCAAAATGGGATGAGATCAAGAAAGACTACTTCAGTTTTGAAGGAAGGCTCAACCGCCAGCCGTACATCATTCGCAGCATCGTAATCTATGTGATAATGATGGGACTTTTCGGCTGCGCGTATGTGCTGTTCGGCAGTGAATACGGCGATACATCCGCGATGGAGGTTCTTTTAGATATTATTGTCTTCGTCGCTTTTTGCGTGTCGAATCTTTCACTATGCGTGCGCCGCCTGCATGATTTGGGCAGGAGCGGCTGGCTCGTGCTCGTCAATGCCATCCCCGTGCTGAATGCCGCACTCGCTATCTACATGACATTCTTTAAAGGAAATGAAGGCACGAACCAATACGGTCCCGATCCGCTGCAAAATGCAGACTGACAGGTATATAATAGAAGCAAAGGAGAGATGTATATGTCTAAGTTCTGTACACAATGCGGGGCTCAAATGCCCGATGATAATGCTTTCTGCACCAACTGCGGAGCTAAGTTTGCCGCAAATACCGTGCCCGCACCGGCGGCAAGTACCGCTGTGCCGCACGCCAAGGTAGTGCAGGATATCCCCAAGAACAATGCAGTGCCGCCGCAGAGTGCACCGCATTTTCAGGCACAGCCGCAGCCTGTTCAGCATCCGTTTGCACAGGTACAGCCGCAGCCGTCGCCTGTTCAGCACCCGTACGCGCAGGCACAGCCTCAGATGGGTCAGCCTGCTTATACGGCTCAGCAGGCAGGGCAGAATGAATTTTCCGTCGGCAGGCAGTTCATGGATGCCAACAATCCCTCGCACAATTATATTCAGGCTATAAACCATCTGCAAAAAGCCGCTTCTATGGGTGTCAGCCAAGCGAATATCTACATGGCTATCGCCTATCTGTCGCAGGCGGTAGAAGTCTTGAAGGCAAGCGCACCGCAGCTCGCCGGCATGATGCCGCAGCCCGGCAGTGTAATGCCGACGGCAGCTCCCCATATGCAGCCCATGCAGGCAGGCGCAGTGCAGCCGGGAGCAGTGCCGTTTAACGGCGGCAATGGCAGATACAATATGAATCCGGGACCGGGTCAGATGAATCCCCAGATGAATAATAACAGCCAGCAGGGCAGCACGCTAGGCAACATGGGCAAGTACGCAGCCGCAGCGGCAGTCGGAGCAGTGGCAGGCTCTGTGCTGACGAACGCGGCAAATGCCAGCGCGCAGGAACACACGGCAAGTGCCACCGCACCGCACACCTCGCCGGAATACGTGCAGCCCGTCTACGATTACGGCGCGTCGTACGCTGACCCGTATGTAAATTCGGCATCGGATTCACTTTCTTCGGCAAATGAATTCATCGCTGACCCGGCTCAGTACACGACGGATACGGCTTCCGACTACATTCAGCCTCTCGTCAGCGGCTCGACTGATATGGACCCGGCAGCGGCACTAAATCCGGCGGCAGGGCTTGAAGCGGCTGAAAATCCCGATGAAAAGCCTGAGGATAAATCCGGCAGCGGCAATAGCAGCGATTCAAACAGCAGCTCTGACTCAAGCAGTGATTCAAATAGTGATGATTCCTTCTTCAGCAGTTCTGACGACAATAGCTCTGATGACAGCAGTTCTAATGATGATTCATCCAGCGACAGCTCTAGTGATGACAGCTCATCCGACTCCGGTTCCGGCGGCGGATTCTTCGACAGCATATTCAGCAGCGATGGCGACAGCTCCGGCGGCGATGACTGGTTTTGATTGAGTAATTAATATAGAAAGGACAGATGAATATGACAAAGATGATAGCTAATTACAGGCGGCTCGTATTGATTGCCGCAATTATTTCCCTCATGAGCCTGCTGTTTGCCGGATGCGGCGACGATAAGTACGTAGAACAGATCAAAAGCGGCCATTTGAACATAAATACGAATGCTTCAGTGGGCAAGGCATTTGACCAGTATTTCAGCGACGGTGAATGGAAATCCTTCAAAACTGATTCAGGCGAACGCGTAGTGGAATTCAACGGCGGCTGCCGCTGGAACGATAAGCCCGCCACTATATGCGTGCAGTTTACTATCACCAGTGATACGGAATTTCAAATAACATACCTCGATATCAACGGCAGGAGCATGAATGTCTACGACAGCTTGGATATATTGGACAAAGTAATAAGCTCTGCCAAGAAATAAGTAAAAGAAGGTCTTAACCCCATGGAAAACAATAATAACAGCTGGTTCTGCCCCAAGTGCGGCACGGCGAACAGCGGCAGATTCTGCGCCAAGTGCGGCACGCCAAAGCCGGAATCGCTGAATCAGCCCGCGCAGCAGGCAGAACCGGTAAAGCCCTCGGTGCGTATACAGCCTCAGCCGCAGTATAACAGCTATGATAATGCGCAAAAGAAGCCTAGCAGTACCGGCAAATTCTTCGCCATCGGCATACTGCTCGCCATCCTCGTCGGCGGCGGGATCGGCTTCGGGCTTTACAAGGCGGGCATGATCGGCGGCGGTGAAGCAAAACAGGCAGCTGTTCAGACGAGCAGCCAGACTAGCTCATCATCTTCAGCACAGCCTGCCCAAAAAGCTCAGACTGATAAAGCAGATAAAGCAGACAGTGCTAATAAAGGTCCTATGACAGGTCCTGATTTAACGCTGGGCGGCGTTATGCTGGGCAGCACGCTGAGCAATGTTCATCAGACGCTGGGCAGAGAAAACAGCTCAGAAATAACGAAAGAAGGCTCTACCTGCTACCATTATGACCATATGCAGGTATTCGTCAAAGACGGGACTGTCGTGGGATTGGTATCAGAAGACAGCTCGGTCAAGACGAAGCGCGGCATAGGACAGGGCGATCCTGCCGATGCAGTGTTCGATAAATACGGCAAGGATTACTATATAACGGAATACGACGGCAAGAACCTCTATGAATACACCTATGCAGGCAAAGGACTAAGCGGCATACTGCGCTTTGCCGTCAATAAATCGGACAACAATGTCAGCTACGTAAGCATACGATTAAATAATTGATACAAGGATGTGAATTTATTTGCAGAAAAACAGCAAACCGAGCGGCGTGCACTGCCCCCAATGCGGTGCAGAGCTTCATGAAGGTGATCAATTCTGCGGCAAATGCGGCTTTCGGCTCAAAGCGGTAAAGGACGTGCCGGCTGCCGGCAGCAAAAACAAAGCACTGCTCTATGGCGCATTAGGCGCACTGCTCATAATTGCAGGAGGCACGGCAGGCTATTTCCTCTACGGTCATTTCATCAAGAGCGAGCAGCCCGCCACACCGCCTGCCGCCTCTGCCCCGGCAGAAACCTCGTCATCTTCGGCACCTGCAGTTCAAGAGCAGAAACCGGCTGAGCCAGATATTCGCAAGCTGTATTATGCGGGTAAGGGGCGGTATGAGTCATTAGATCACAATACGGTCAATCTCGGTCCGGTCAGCTTCAGATCAGGCGGCAACCGCCATGTCATCGTCTACGACACAAACAGCGGTGCGCAGCTGCTCGACCTCTACGGCCCGGAAACAACCGATATGTATAAAGACAGCGGCGATTCTTTTGCCAATAAATCAGTACGTGAAATTGAAGTTCAAGGCAGCGACAAGCGGTTTTATGAAGTCATGATGGCATCAGGTGCCCACGGCAAGATCGAAGGCTATTGGATCATAGGCAAAAAGAACGGCGAGTGGATTTCATACATCTCACTTGACAATTTGCAGCCGTTCGGATTTGACAAGACGCAGTACCATAATCTGACAGCTCAAATGAACGCTGAAAATAAGATAGTGATAAACGCCTACCATATGTACGTCGCACCGGGTCAGGCTTCTTATCAGGGCAAGAAGGTGGACGACTGCTATGTTACGGTGGACTGGGATGAAAATGCCGGTACTTTTAGAATGTATTAATAGGTTGAAAAATGATTGCTAGGAGGGTATACTTCATAGTGAACTAAAAATGCGGAGGAGTTTTATATTATCACATGAATGCAGTAAATATCACTAAAGACAAAGTACCAGTAAGCAATACGCGCCACATCTTGGGCTTGGACGGTCTCAGGACGCTTGCCATCACGGGTGTAACTCTTTTCCATATGTTTCCGCAGGCAGTCTGCGGGGGATATCTCGGCGTTTCGCTGTTTTTCCTCCTTACGGGCTATCTGCTGGCATATACCTCAGAGTACAGCCGCGTCGAGGGACGATTTTCCATCACCGCGTATTACATCAAACGAATCCTGCGTATTTATCCGGCTTTGATTGTCGTCATACTGACGACAATCGGGGTGTATTCTTTCTTGGCACCGAATGTCATCGCAGCTATCCGCAGTGAAGTAATATCCATTGTGCTCGGCTACAACAACTGGTGGCAGATAGCGCAGAATTCCGATTACTTCACCCGCATTGCCAATCAGTCGCCGTTTACGCATCTGTGGTTTCTGGGCATTGAACTGCAGTACTACCTGCTCTGGCCGCTGTTCTTTCTGATATATGCAGGCATAGCCAAGATATACGGGACGAAGGCGGGCATCATTTTCACGCTCGTCTGCGCACTGGTTTCGGCGGCGTATATGCCGCTATTGTTCCAGCCGGGAATGGATGTTACGCGCCTCTACTACGGCACGGACACGCGCGTCTATGCACTGCTGCTGGGCGCGGCGATGGGGCTTTATCAGGCGCATTTTAAATTCAAGATGCCCGGCAGGCCGTGGAATCCGGTACTAAAGTTTACCGTCTTCATAATCTTGATGGCTGTAACCATCGTCAGCTATTTTACCATGGACGGGCAGAGTCCGTTCACGTACCAAGGCGGAATGCTCGGCATGACGCTTATCTTTGCGGTAATCCTATTATTGACCGTCGATTACGACCTGAAGATCGGCAGCACATTTGAATCGGCACTGCCGCGCTGGATAGGCAAGCGCAGCTACAGCATATTTCTATGGCAGTATCCCGTCATCTTCTTATTCCAATACCTACAGTGGAACGATCCGGATACATTGAGTGCCGCCGGCATACCGGCAGGGCTGGCACCGGCTGTGCCCATCGTAGAAATAATTGTGATCCTGCTGCTTTCGGCATGGTCAGATCTGTTATTGGCATGGTTCAGTGCACTGCCTCGCCTTTCTCTAAAGAGCCGCCGCGTCGCCTTGCAGCTCGTATTCGTCTTTATAATCGCTCTGCCGATATTCACCATGATGGGCTTTGGCGTAAAAGGCGTGATAGTGTCGGCGGACAGCAGAGAAGCTGTGGCAGCTGAATTGAAAGTTCAGATGGAGCGCAATCAAGAGGCCTTGAATGCTCAGAACGCTCAAAGCTCTGATGCCGCACAACAGCCTGCTGCCGTGCAGCAAGTCGATCTGAACGGCATAGCCTGCATTGGCGACTCCGTCATGCTCGGCTCAGCGATGGAATTGAAACAGGCACTGCCAAACTGCTATATCGACGCGCAGACCTCGCGCTACGTCGGCGCAGGAGTAGAGGTAGCGCAGTCGATGGCGGCGCAGAACCGACTCGGCAATATCGTGCTGATTGCTCTGGGCACAAACGGTCCACTCAAGTTCAGCGGCCGCCCTGCTTACGAACAGCAGACGCAGGCTCTGCTGCAATATCTAGGCCCTGACAGGCATATCTTCTGGGTCAACAGCTACTGCCCTGCTACAGGCTGGCAGGAGATCAACAACGATTACCTGCAGGAGCTGCAAAAACAGTATCCCAATCTTACCGTTATCGACTGGTGCGGTCTCGTATCTCAGCATCCTGACTGGCTCGTCGGCGACGGCATTCATCCCAATGAAGAAGGGGCAAAGCAGTACGCCAATCTAATCCGCGAGACTATGATCAAGACCTTGCAGCAGACGCAGCAAAATTCTCAGTAATACAGTACGCATAAAAAAACAGATACACCGTATATAAAAATTTATTTGGTGTATCTGTTATTTTTACGCTGAATTATTGATTGTTATTCTAAAAAAGACGTTTCGCCGAGCTTCTCCAAAAGCTCATTCGTCTCAACTACCGTCAGTCCTTGACGCAGTGCTGAGATTATTATAGCGTCCCACTTGTCGCGCGGATAGAGCAGTGCCTGCTTGGACTGGCGCAGCATATGCTGTGTTTCGTCAACCGTTGCCTTCAGCCCGAAAGCGATGGCGAGCATCTTGTTGCGGCTGGGATTCTTGTCGCCGTTGAAAATATGGTAGACGTATGAAGGGTCAAGCCCGGAATTTTTGACTACCGTCGTGCGCTTCATATTTTTTTCGGCAAGGATTTTATACAGGTAATCGCTGAGGCTCAATCTGCGCATTTCAGCGGCATTATCCCTCAGATAATCATCGATGTTTTTCGCATCCTTCAATTCATTCATCAATTTATCAGTATTTTTATCAATCATTCACTTACCTCTGGGTTTCTGTCTTAATTTTTATCATAATTGATTTTAATGATAATAGATTTGAAAATGAAAGGCAATAGTCTGATGGACCATTTAATAGAAAAATATTTGCAAAGTACATATAAGACAGCGCAGGTGCTCAAGGACACGCCCAAGAGCAAAATCGTGCTGGCGACTGATACGGTGAGCCGCCAGCCCTGCATCATCAAGTATTTGAACAATACGGCGTGCCCGTATGCGGAGCTGGAAAAGCTGCATCACAAGAATATGCCTGAGATATACAGAGTAATCAGCGGCGAGGCGCAGACGATCGTCATTGAAGAATACATCAGCGGGCAGACGCTGGCGGATATGCTGATACATAAAAAACACCTGAGCGAAAAGCAGATAACAGCGATTTTGCAGCAGCTCTGCTCCGTGCTGGCACTGCTGCATCAGCACCACTTCATCCACCGCGATATAAAGCCGTCCAACATAATGATGACGAATGATAACATAGTCAAATTGATCGACTTCGATGCCGCCCGCATCATCAAAGACGGCGAGACCTTGGACACGGAATACCTCGGCACGCGCGGCTACGCACCGCCGGAACAGTACGGCTTCAGCCAGACGGATATCCGCAGCGACATCTACGCACTGGGCATCACCTTAAAAGCAATGGAGCCGCGCAGTGCCAAACTGCGCAAAATCGCCGATAAAGCAGCGCGGTTTGACCCGGCACGCCGCTACCAGAATATCGGAGAAATTCAGCGCGACTTAAAAAAGCTTACGCCCATGCAAAAACTAGCCGCAGGTTCAGCAGCCCTTGTCTTGCTCAGCATAATAGGACTTTATGGCTACAGCTATTACCTAAACGCCACGGACCAGCCGAATCAGATTGAAGAGATAAAAGACAATCTTCAGCAGGAAATAAAACAGCTGCCGCAGGATATAAAAAATCTCGATGCCGATAAGCTAAAAGAAAATATCAAGCAGGACATAAAGCAGCTGACACCGCCGGCGCAGACAGAACCTGCCGCAGTGCCGCCGCAAAAGCCTGCTGAAACACAAACAGAAGATACGCGCGAACCGGATCAAAAAGCCTTAGATAAACAAAAGCATCAGCAGCAATACGACGAAGCAATGCAGCGGCTGGACAACATCCGAGTCAGCTACAGCTACGACGGCACCGCATCCACCGCCTTACGCGAAAAACCGAAAGTCCCCGGCGAACAGCAGACAGCAGAAGGCACTATAAACATAACCCTAGTCAACGACAATGACAGCACTATGCCCGGCGGCTTTGCCGTTATATTCCAAGGAATGTACATTCCGCCCGAGGCATTCACCTGCAGCCCCCAGCTCGACATCAGCGAAACGTACAACGGACAAGGCTTCAGTTTCTCCGATGACATCCCCGCCGGCGGCAGCATAAACATACAAGTTGATATGGACAAAGTATATCCCTTCAACGACAACTTAGCACAGCTGCAGATCGTACGCTTCGGCGGCGGTCCTGACCATAGCACGACGATTTTCCGCCGTGATTTCACTTGGCAGGCAGAATAAACATCGTAATCATAGAGAAATTAATACTTTCCAGCAGCCCTTCTGCGTCGTTCCATCACGTCTGACAATGTCTTTTTTGCGCATTTTGCTTAAATAGTATTTTACACTGCTGACAGTGAAATCTAGTTCTTTGGCGATTCCTGACTGAGAAATAGAAGGCTTTTTGGCTATTATAGATAATATTTTATATTCATTTTCAGTCATATTTTTAGCTTGGATAACTTGGTCAGCTTGGATAACTTGGTCAGCTTGGTCAGTATGCTGAGTTGTTCTAATGACACCAAATTGATCTGTGAGAGTGCCTTTTCGATAGAGATTGACGCGAAAATCA
>CATYZV010000062.1 GCA_958415865.1 uncultured Selenomonadaceae bacterium | reverse complement strand
ATATAGATTGATGCACAAGATTAATACAGAGAAAGAAGGAATTGATATGGGATTTTCATTTAAAAAGAGCAATTTAAAGAGATTTTTAGCGGCAGGTTTGTCGGCAGCATTACTGCTTGCTACAGCAGCATGCGGCAGCAGCACGGATCAGGCTTCATCATCATCGTCGGCTTCTAGTGCCGCATCAGACGAAGCCGTCGTAAATATCGGCACGATGAACCTCGTCAACGGCGAT
Organism: uncultured Selenomonadaceae bacterium; assembly: GCA_958415865.1. Taxonomy (GTDB): domain Bacteria; phylum Bacillota; class Negativicutes; order Selenomonadales; family Selenomonadaceae; genus Megamonas. The sequence continues at coordinate 8,364 of CATYZV010000062.1, read as the reverse complement.
TTGATCGCTCAGTATGAAAAGTACTATGAAAAAGAACTCGGTGTAAAGGTCAATATCATAAACTTCAAGTCCGGCAAGGATGTCAATACAGCATTGGCAGCGGGCAGCGTGGACATCACGGAATTAGGCTCGGCACCGACGGCATTGGGGCTTTCTAACGGCTTGGACTATAAAGTGTTCTGGGTAGGCGATGTAATAGGCAAGGCTGAAAGTCTGGCTGTTAAAAACGATTCCGGCATAAACAGCGTTGCTGACCTCAAAGGCAAAAAAATCGGCACGCCGTTTTCTTCCACAGCACATTACAGTCTCCTCCAGGCTTTGAAGCTGGCAGGCCTCAGTGAAAGCGATGTTACCATTCTCGATTTGCAGCCTAATGATATCTACGCAGCATGGCAGCGCGGCGATATAGATGCCGCTTATGTATGGTATCCGGTATTGGATCAGCTCTTGGCAGACGGCAAGGTCATCACTGACTCTCAGCAGCTGGCTGACAAAAATGTGCTCACCGGCGATTTAAATGTAGTCCGTTCAGAATTTGCGCAGAAGCATCCCGATGTAGTCAAGAAATACGTACAGGCACAGATAAAGGCAAACGATATCATTTTGAACGATCCTGATAAAGCAGCTCAAGAAGTTGCTTCCGTTTTGGAAATTGACAGCAAGGATGCGGCAAAGCAGCTTACCGGCTATAAGTATTTGACTGCTGATGAACAGCTCGACTACCTCGCCAATAAGATTCCGGCAGCACTGCAGAGTACGGCTGATTTCCTCGTATCGCAGAACAGCATCAAAGAAGCAGCTTCTCTCGATGTATTAAAGAGCAAGGTAACGGATGAATTCGTCAAAGCAGCTGTAGCAGACAAATAAGGGAGGCTTTTAGATGGCGGTCAAAGATGACTGGAGTACTAAACTCTACGAGCCGTCCGACGAGCTTGTATCCGTCAGCGGCCTGAACTACAAGGGCGAAGAACCTCCTGATCCTGAGCTAAAAGAGGATGGCTCTGAGCTGATAGCCGTGAAATCGGTAGATCTGGATTACAAAGGCAGAGGCGGCAAGATACGCGCCCTGGAAAATATAAATTTCAACATATTTCCCGGCGAGTTTGTCTGCGTGCTCGGCCCGTCCGGCTGCGGCAAATCGACTCTGCTGAAGATACTGGCAGGCTTTATTCAGCCGACGACAGGCTCGGTGAGCCTAAAGGGCGAAGCAATAAAAGGCGTGGACTGGCACCGCGGCGTGGTGTTCCAAAATCCGCCGCTCTACAAGTGGTTTTCCGTCCGCAATAACGTGGCATTCGGCCCTAAGATGCGCCATCTGCCCAAAGCCGAATATGAAAAACTGACGGATGAGTATTTAAAAGAAGTAGGGCTGTCAGAGTTCGCCGACAAAAAGATCTACGAACTGTCCGGCGGCATGCGCCAGCGCGTTTCCATCGCCCGCGCGCTCATCAACAATCCTGAAATACTGCTGATGGACGAACCGTTCGGCGCACTCGATGCCCTGACGCGCGAGAAGATGCAGGATCTGACGCGCAAAATCTGGTGGAACACCGGCAAGACGATTTTCTTCATCACCCACGACGTAGAAGAAGCATTGCTGCTCGCCTCGCGCATTATCGTTCTGAGCCGCCATCCCGGCAGGATCATCGAGGATATAAAAGTCGATTTTTCGCGTGAAATAATGGAAGAATGCAGCACAGAGATCAAATTCACGGATAAGTTTTATAAATACCGTGAAAAACTGCTTAAACTCATCAATGCACAGTAAGGTATAGGCAGTTTTAAAATAACATAGACTAAAATAAGAGACTATGAAAAATGATTGTACATTTCTTCATAGTCTCTTTTGACGTTTTCTTTTTCAAGCGAATATCATAATGCTTTTGTATCGGACTTTGCTTTTTCCTCTGCTTCTATTTCAGCAAGGCGTGCTTCGCATTTTTCTAAGGCGGTGGAAAATTTGCGCCAGAGGTGCGGCCTGCCTAGCGTGCGGAACAGCCCGGCGCGCTGCATATGGCGGCGCACCTGTGGATTGCCCTCGCAGAAGAAGACTTCTATGCCGCGTTTTTGAAGGCTCTTGACGATTTCATTGAGCATCTTGAGACCGCTCAGATCGACGAACGGCACGCCTTCAAAGCGCAAAATTAGGCATTTGGGATCTTTGGCTATGTGCGCCAGTGAGCGTTCAAAAGCACTGACTGCGCCGAAGAACAGCGGGCCTTCGATGGTGTAGACGAGCATATCGGGATGGCGTTCCATCTCGTGCTGGATTTCCTCTTCGATTTCCTTGTGGCTGACAGTATGGATATCGACGGAGTAAACCATTTTGCGCATGAACTGCAAGATGGCGAGCACTACTCCGACGTTTACTGCGACGACGAGGTCGGTGAAGATGGTCAAGAAGAAGGTTATGAGCAGAATTACGGAATCGGCAAGAGGTGCGACGCGAATCAGGCGGATGAAGTTGGGCACGTCGCTCATGTTGTACGCCACGACGAACAGAATAGCCGACATAGAGGCAAGCGGAATGTAGCTAGTGAGCGGTGCGAAAATAAACAGTATCAATATTAGCACTGCGCAGTGTACGAGACCGGCGAGCGGGCTGGAACCGCCTTGGCGGATGTTGGTAGCGGTGCGGGCAATCGCTCCTGTGGCAGCGATGCCTCCGAACAGCGGGCAGAACAGATTGGCAAGCCCCTGCCCGAATAATTCCTGATTGGAATCGTGCTGATGGCTCGTCATGCCATCGGCGACGACAGCGGACAGCAGTGATTCAATCGCGCCCAGCATAGCGATGGTGAACGCCGGACCGATCAGCGAAAACATATCGGATAAATTAAATTCGGGTATAGTGAGCGGCGGCAGGCCCTGCGGTATTTCGCCGAACGCTGTGCCGATGGTAGCAACGCCCGGAAATTGAAATATCGTCTGAATACCGGTAGCGGCGAGCATTGCCCAGAGTGGTCCGGGGACTTTTTTTACCACAGGTATCTTGGGAGAAATCAGAATCACCGCGAGCGAGATGATCCCTATCAAGAGCGTGTAGGGATGTGTCTGCGGCAGGGATAATATCAATAAATATAATTTCTCGTGGAACATCTCCACATGAGGTATAGCCGGAAAGCCGAAGAATGACTGCCACTGCCCTACCCAGATAGTAACGCCGATGCCTGCCGTGAAGCCGACGATGACCGGAGCCGGAATGAAGCGGATGACATCACCGAGCTTGGCTATGGACATCAAGATCAGTATTATGCCTGCCATAAAGGTAGCCATTTGTAGCCCTGCAAGCCCGTAATTCATCAGGATACTGCTCAAAAGAACGATGAACGCGCCCGTAGGACCGGCGATTTGCACGCGCGAACCGCCGAACACTGAAACGAAGAAACCGGCGACGATAGCAGTGTAGATGCCCTGCACCGGTGAAACACCGCTGGCGATTGCAAACGCCATAGCGAGAGGCATTGCCACGACACCGACGACGAGACCGGCAGTCAGATTGCGCCCTAGGTACTTCTGCTTGAACAAACCTGCTTGATATGCTTCTTTTAATGCAAACAAAGAAATCCTCCTATACATTAGTGCACTTATTTGATAACACTGACATAGAGCCCTCACCGCCGAAGAAATGGCTGCTGTTTTTCCAACGTGTTACTTGACTTCCAAAACAGCAGCCATTTCTTCAGCTTTATGATGAAGGTAAAACAAATAGTAATACAGTTCGCTTAATATATGTAAAGATGAGTATAGATTCACTCATCAAGGCAGAAATAAAAAAACTCCGATAAAAATCGGAGCTTTGCTTGCAAAATGGTGGGCAGGGATGGATTCGAACCATCGTAGCCTACGGCGACGGATTTACAGTCCGTTCCCTTTAACCACTCGGGCACCTACCCATTACAAATGGTGACCTTGGCAGGACTCGAACCTGCGACCTTTTGATTCGTAGTCAAACACTCTAATCCAGCTGAGCTACAGGGCCATTCTTCGGTTATTTTGGCGGTTGTCGTAACCACGCATATTATAATATCAGATTGTCCGGTGTTTGTCAAATACTTTTTTATAGATTTTTCATTTATTATTTGGGTCAGCTGTGTTATAGTAATAAGCGGATAGTATTCGAAATGAAACTGTACCGTGGATTTTTATTTTTGACGAATGAGGATTGTATCGGCGTCAGATATGCTGAACGAGACCTCTACAGATGATTCACCGCTGCCGGGATAATTGACTTTAAGGATGTGATAGCGGTGAAAATAGGTTTTATCGGCGCGGGGAAGGTAGGTTTTTCTCTGGGCCGCTATTTCAGGGAAAATGGCTTGGATGTGATTGGGTATTTCAGCAGGTCGCAAAAGTCGGCGCAGCAGGCGGCGGATTTTACGGCAGGTAGGGCTTTTGATAGTATCGAACAAATCCTAAGCAGCAGCGACACATTGTTTATTACCGTGCCGGATGGCGCGATAATAGATGTGTGGGAGTGCGTGAAAGATCTGGATGTTAGAAATAAAAATATTTGTCATTGCAGCGGTTCGATGCCATCGACCGCTTTTTTTGATGCGCAAAATAGGGGAGCGTATGTTTATTCTGTGCATCCTCTTTATGCGGTCAATGACAGGTACAGTTCATGGAAAAATCTGCGGCAGGCGTATTTCTGTATTGAAGGCAGCGCAGAGCATATGGATGAGATAAAATCCCTGTTTACACGGGCGGGAAATACCGTCATCACGATGGATACGGGCAAGAAAGCTCTGTACCATGCCGCAGCTGTTACGGCGAGCAATCTGTCGACGGCACTTTTGCAGACGAGTGCGGATATGCTTGTTCAGTGTGGCTTTGATGAAGCTCAGGCGCGGGAAGCTCTGCTGCCGCTTTTTTTAGGCAATGCGAGCAATATCGCCCGCTGCGGCATTGAAGATGCTCTGACCGGTTCTGTGGAACGAAATGATGTTGAGACTGTACAGCGTCATTTGGCTGCTTTTGAGCGATTAAATGCTGCTTCGTGGGAAAAGCTCTATCGAATACTGTCCTTGCGGCTGACTGCTGTTGCCGAACAAAAACACAGCAAAGACTCTGGCAAAAATTGCGATTATACTGAGATGAAAGGAATTTTGACCAAACATGAGTAAGAACACAATAGCTACATTCCAAAAACAGAAACAATCAGGCGACAAGATAACGATGCTGACGGCGTACGATTATTCTACGGCAAAGCTGATGGATGAATCGGGTATCAACGGCATACTCGTCGGCGATTCGCTGGGCATGACGATGCTGGGATATGAAGATACGCTGTCAGTTACGATGGAGGATATGATCCACCATACGGCTGCCGTATCGCGCGGGGCAAAAAATGCTCTCGTCGTCGGCGATATGCCGTTCATGTCGTATCAGGCCTCTGTCTATGATGCTGTCGTCAATGCCGGCAGGCTCATGAAGGAAGGCCGCTGCCAAGCGGTAAAGCTCGAAGGCGGCGCGGCAGTCTGCCCGCAGATCAAGGCGATAACGGATGCAGCTATTCCCGTCATGGCGCATATCGGGCTGACACCGCAGTCAGTCAATGCTTTCGGTGGCTTTAAAGTACAGGGCAAGGATGAGGCAAATGCACAGCGCATTCTGGATGAAGCAAAAGAAGTGCAGGCTGCCGGTGCTTTTGCCGTGGTGCTGGAATGTGTACCGGCAAAATTGGCAGAAAAGATAACGAAGACCATAGATATCCCGACGATCGGCATCGGTGCGGGCAGCGGCTGCGACGGTCAGATTCTCGTCTATCAGGATATGCTGGGCATGTTCTCCGATTTTAAGCCGAAATTCGTAAAGCATTTTGCCAACGTAGGCGAAGTTATGAAGCAGGGCTTTAAATCGTACATTGATGAAACGAAGCAAGGCACATTTCCGGCCCCGGAACATACGTTCAAGATCGATGATGAAGTGCTAAATAAGCTTTATTGATAAATATTTTCATAAAATCTTACAAGATTACAATTTTGATGTTGCATTTTAATTTTAAATATGGTATTATGTATTCACGTTAAAGATAAAGATGATGAAGAGGAAAAGTAAGCTGTTATCGTCATTGCAGAGAGTCGGGGCTGCTGGAATCCTGACATGGAGATATTAGCCGAAGTTCACCTCGGAGTTGCGCACTGAAAATCGTTTGGACTTGTAGGTGCAGCCGGAACCTTACCGTTAGAGAAGGAGAGTATCGGATTTATTCCCGTACTTGATGGAGATATTCGCGCTAAGCGCGGATAAATAAGGTGGTAACGCGAGATACAGCCTCGCCCTTAACTAGGGCGGGGCTTTTTTATTTGTCTAAATGAGGAGGTGATAATGTGCAGAAGCTGGCTTTTTTAGGACCGCACGGCACGAACAGCGAAGAAGCAGCTGTCTACATGATAGAGCATAGCGGCAGGCAGCTGGAGCTGACGGCCTGCAAGAGTATTTATGATGCTATCCGCTCAGTAGAGCTGGAACAGGCGGCATACGCATTAGTGCCGGTGGAAAATTCCATCGAAGGCTCGGTGCGCATAACGCTCGATACACTGGCTCACGATGTGGATCTATTCATCGAAGCAGAGCTGGTCTGGAGCGTGCACAATCAGCTCATGGCAAAGGATACATCGGCTCCGATACACACGATTTTATCGCACAGCCAGCCTTTGGCACAGTGCAGGGAATATTTAAAATCGCATTATCCGCAGGCGAAGACAGAAGCTGTACTCAGCACGGCGCAGGCAGCAAAAATAGCTGCGAAAAACGGCAGCGGCTGGGCGGCGATTGCCACTCTCTCAGCGGCGAAGCTATATGATCTGCAGCTGCTGGATACAGATATTCAAGACGTAGAAGATAATTTTACCCGCTTTATCCTGCTTACGAAAAAGCCGAAAGTGCAGCCTAAAGCTGATTCAGATAAAATAATGCTCATCTGCCAGATAGACGGCAGAGCGGGCAGTCTCTACGAACTCTTGGGCGATTTTGCCAAACGCAAGGTCAACATGACGCGCATTGAATCGCGTCCCGCGCGCACGAGCCTCGGTGAATACATCTTCTTCATTGAAATCGATGCAGATAAATCAGAAGAAATTCTTAATGAAGCACTTGAAGCGGCAAAACGCAAATGTTTATGGCTTAAAAATCTTGGACGCTTCCCCGTTTATGCGGGCAGCTCCGGTTTACAATAAATAAATTTACAGAAAGAAAAGGTGGAATATATAATGGTAGTAATAATGACCCCTGAAGCAACTAATGAAGAAATTAAAAACGTCGTAGAAGCTATTGAAGGCGTTGATTTAACTGCAAAAATCATGGAAGGCGAACACCAGAAAATCGTCGGCGTAATCGGTGATAAAGCTAAAATGTGCTGCCTGGCAGTAGAAGCAATGCCTGGCGTTGAACAGACAGTATCCATTTCCAAGAGCTATAAGCTCGCCAGCCGTGAATTCCATCCCGAAGATACTATTGTCGACGTAGACGGCATCAAAATCGGCGGCGGCAGCTTCGTTGTCATGGCAGGTCCCTGCGCCGTTGAATCTCGCGAACAGGTAATTGAAATCGCAAAATACGTCAAAGCCGGCGGCGCACAGTTCCTGCGCGGCGGCGCATACAAACCCCGCACTTCTCCGTACTCCTTTCAGGGTCTCGAAGAAGAAGGCTTGAAATACCTCGCAGAAGCACGCGAAATCACCGGTCTTAAAGTTACGACAGAAGTAACAGAAGTAGAAGCAGTAGATACCGTTGCCCACTATGCAGACGTACTCCAGATCGGCGCACGCAATATGCAGAACTTCCGCCTCCTCAAAGAAGTAGGTAGATGCAACAAGCCTGTAATGCTCAAACGCGGCCTCAGTGCTACCATCGACGAATGGCTCAATGCTGCTGAATACATCATGAACGAAGGCAACCCCAACGTAATCCTCTGCGAACGTGGCATCCGTAGCTATGAACCGTACACGAGAAACACGCTCGACCTCAGTGCAGTTCCTGCTATCAAGCACCTCAGCCACCTGCCGATCATCGTTGACCCCAGCCACGGCACCGGCAAATGGAGAATGATCAAACCGATGTCCTTCGCAGCAGTAGCAGCCGGCGCAGACGGCATCATCATCGAAACCCATTACAACCCCGCCAAAGCACTTTCTGACGGCCCTCAGTCCCTGACGAAAGAAAATTACGACGAAGTTATGCGCGGTGTTTACAAGATTCATGACTTCATGAAAGCAGAAAATCTCTTCACTAAATACACCAACGACTAAAAAATAGTTAAATATGATTTTTAAAGAAAAAACAGCCGAAGTCAATAATGCTTAGGCTGTTTTTCTAATGAAATTGTAATTTGACAAAAGTATAGCAGCGACTATATGATTT
>CATYZV010000061.1 GCA_958415865.1 uncultured Selenomonadaceae bacterium | reverse complement strand
ATTGCTAGTCTTTTTTATATTTTATGCTATAATAAACATACTGTAATTTACAAATTGACAGATTTGATTCAACCAGGAGGATACAATGGTAAAAGTAAGTATTATCGGTGCTACCGGCTACGCTGGCGCAGAACTCTTACGTCTTCTGTACAATCATCCTCAAGCCGAAGTAGTACATATCACATCGGAGAGCCATACGGGCAAGGCGATCTCGGAAGTCTATCCGCATCTGCGCGGGCTGTACGACCAGAAGCTCGAAAGCATGAAAGACCTCGATCTCATCGCCAAAGACAGCGATTTCGTATTCATCGGCCTGCCGCACGGCCATGCGATGGAAGTGGGCAAGGCACTGGAAAACACGCCGGTGCGCATAATCGACCTCGGTGCTGACTACCGCTTTGATGACACGAGCGTCTACGAACAGTGGTACAAGGTAAAGCACACCCATAAAGATGCCAAACGCGTCTATGGCTTGGCAGAATTGTACCGCGACCAGATAAAAGATGCCAAGATCATCGGCAATGCAGGCTGTTATACGACGGCAAGCATTCTGGCACTGGCTCCGCTCGTCAAGAATGAGTTCATCGAACCTAATACCATCATCGTCGATGCAAAATCCGGCACCTCAGGTGCAGGCCGCTCGCCTAAGCTCCAGACTCATTTTCCTGAGTTCTACGACAACTTCAAGGCATACGGCGTTGCCACCCACCGCCATACGCCGGAAATTGAACAGGCTCTGGGCCATCTCGTCGACCGCAAAGTAACGCTGAACTTCACGCCTCATCTCGTGCCTATAAGCCGCGGCATCCTCGCTACCTGCTATGCCAATATCAAGCAGTGGATAACGCCGGAAATGATAGACAATGCCTATTCTGAAATGTACGGCAAGGAATTTTTCATCCGCCTCTTGGGCCACAACGCATATCCTTCGACAAAAGAAGTGCGCGGCTCCAATTTCTGCGATATCAGCTGGCACGTCGACCTCAGGACGGGACGCATCATCGTATTGTCCGCTATCGACAATCTCGTCAAGGGTGCAGCCGGACAGGCTATTCAGAACTTCAACATCGCCTGCGGCTTCGATGAAAAGACAGGGCTTAATTTTGCACCTGTCTATCCGTAATAAAATTAAGGAGATTTTCTCAAATGATAAAAAAAGACACTAGAGGCGTAACTTACGCAAAAGGATTTCTAGCTGCCGGTGTCAAAGCCGGTATCAAAAAGAGCGGCAACCTCGATGTTGCTCTCATCTACACTAAACAGGAAGCAGCTGTAGCCGGCACGTTCACGCAGAACAAAGTAGCCGCTGCACCTGTTTACGTATCGAAAGAAACAGTTGCTACCGGCACGGCTCATGCCATCGTAGCAAATGCCGGCTGTGCCAACGCCTGCACTGGTCAGCAGGGTCTCGACGATGCTCACAAAATGGCACAGATTGCAGCTTCTGCCCTCGACATCAATGCAAATGATGTAATCGTCGGCTCCACCGGCGTAATCGGCGTTACGCTGCCCATGGATAAGATGGAAAAAGGCATTAAAGCTGCAGCTAGTGCCCTGTCGGAAGACGGTAGTGAAAATGCCGGCAATGCCATCATCACCACCGATACGCACAGCAAAGCTGTAACGGCTGCTTTCACCATCGGCGGCAAGGAAGTCCACATGGGTGCTATCGCTAAAGGCTCCGGCATGATCCGCCCCAACATGGCGACGATGCTCTGCTACATCACGACCGATATTGCCATCGACCAGAAATTATTACAGAAAGCTCTGTCCGCCTGCGTAGAAAAATCCTTCAACATGATTTCCGTCGACGGCGACATGAGCACAAACGATACAGTAGTTGTCCTCGCCAACGGCGCAGCAGGCAATGAAAAGATCACCTTTGAAGATGACGATTACCATGTCTTCTATGAAAATCTAATGGATCTGTGCGTTGAAGTGGCTAAAGAAATCGCTGCTGACGGCGAAGGTGCCAGCAAGTTTCTCACCATCAACGTACACGGCGCAGCTAACGACGCTGATGCAAAACTCGTCGGCATGACTGTTGCCAACTCTCCGCTCGTAAAGACTGCTTTCTTCGGCGAAGATCCCAACTGGGGCCGTGTAATCTGCGCTGTCGGCTACAGCGGTGCGCAGATGGTACCTGAACAGACAGTGGTTAAATTCGGCGGCATTCCCATCTTCGTAAACGGTATGGGTGCAAAATACGATGAAAAAGCTCTGGCAAATGTCATGAAGCAGGACAGCATCACCATAGATATTGAACTCAATATGGGCGATAGCGACGCTACCGTATGGACCTGCGATCTTTCTTATGAATACGTGAAAATCAACGGAGAATATCACACCTGATGGATAAAACAAAAATAGAAAACCACACCGATTTTGCCGCTGAAGACAGAGCTTCCATCCTCGTCGATGCCCTGCCTTACATCCAGGAATTCTACGGCAAGACCATCGTAATCAAATACGGCGGCAACGCCATGATCAACGATGAATTAAAAGAACAGGTAATGCGCGATATCGTGCTGATGAAGTACGTCGGCATCCGCCCTGTCATCGTGCACGGCGGCGGCCCGGACATCACTGCATTTTTGAAGAAATTCGGCAAGGTCAGCGAATTCGTCAGCGGCCTGCGCGTAACGGATAAGGAAACAGTGCAGATCGCCGAAATGGTGCTTGCCGGCAAGATCAATTCTGAAATCGTCAACCGCCTCAACCGCCTCGGCGTGCGTGCCGTAGGCCTCAGCGGCAAAGACTCGGATCTCATAATCGCCCGCAAAAAGCTGGCGGAAGTTCACGATGGCTCCGACAAAGTGGAAAAAGTCGACATAGGCTACGTGGGCGAAGTTGAAGAAATCAACACTGATATCATCAATGACCTGCTCGACAACGATTACGTGCCTGTCATCGCGCCTATAGGCACCGGCAGACATGAAGAATCCTCTTTCAACATCAATGCTGATTACGTAGCAGCTGAAATCGCCGGCGCACTGCAGGCTGAAAAACTGCTGCTCTTAACCGACACGAAGGGCATCTACCGCGATTTTGAAGATAAATCGAGCTTTATCTCCACGCTCACCCAGAAGGAAGCCAAACAGCTCATCAATGATGGCGGCATCGCCGGCGGCATGATACCGAAAGTCGAAGCCTGCCTGCATTCGCTCGACAGCGGCACGGGCAAGACTTCCATAATCGACGGACGCGAACCGCATTCGCTTATCCTTGAACTGTTCACATCCCAGGGCTGCGGCACGGAAGTAGTCCGCTAAAATCGAAAGAACAGGTGAATTACATTGTTAACTGATCAACAGATATTCGACAAAGACAAACAGGATTACATCCCTGTCTTTGCACGCTATAATATCGTACTGGACCACGGCGAGGGCCCGTACCTCTACGATACGAAAGGCAAAAAGTACATCGACTTTCTCGCCGGCATTGCCGTAAACGTAGTCGGCCACAATTATCCGCCGCTCGTCGATGCTATCACTGCTCAGGCTCATAAAATGATTCACTGCTCCAACCTCTACTACACAGAAGTTCAGGTAGAAGCAGCTGAAAAACTCAAAGCACTGAGCCACATGGACAAAGTATTCTTCGGCAACTCCGGCGCAGAAGCCAACGAAGGTGCTATAAAGCTGGCACGCAAATACGCTACCAATATAGACCCAGACAAAATACAAATCATCTCTGCCATACACAGCTTCCACGGCCGCACTATCGCTACTTTGACAGCTACAGGACAGGATCATTACCATCATGGCTTCGGCCCTCTGCCGGAAGGCTTTGACTACGTTCCCTACAACGATATCGAAGCACTGGAAAAACTCATGAGCGACAAGACTTGCGCCGTGATGCTCGAAGCTATCCAGGGCGAAGGCGGCGTAAACGTGCCTGATGAAGACTACCTGCCCAAAGTACGCGCTCTGTGCGACAAGTACAATGCCCTTTTGATCTTCGATGAAGTTCAGTGCGGCATGGGACGCACCGGCACTTTCTTCGGCTGCCAGCAGTTCGGAGTAAAACCCGATATCGTAACACTTGCCAAGGGTCTTGCCGGCGGCGTGCCCATCGGTGCCTTCATGGCGACCGATAAAGTTGCTTCCGCTTTCAAGGCAGGCGACCACGGCTCTACTTTCGGCGGCAACCCGCTCGCCTGTGCTGCTGCCTGCGTCGTGCTCGATGCACTGGCTAAGCACGGCCTCATGGACAATGCCAAAGAAGTCGGCGCGTACTTTAAAGAAAAGCTGCAAAAATATCAGCAGCTCTATCCGTCGCTCATCAAAGAAGTGCGCGGACGCGGCTTAATACTCGGCATGGAACTGACCCGCCCCGGACGCGACATCGCCAACGAATGTCTCGACTACGGCGCGATCATCAACTGCACGGCAGGCAATGTGCTCCGCTTCATCCCGCCGCTCAACATCACCAAAGCACACGTTGATGAACTCATCGCCGTACTCGACAAAGTACTGCCCAAATACGCCTAAAGCACGGAGGTTTTAGATTAAATGTTAAAAGGCAAAGACTTACTTTCCATACACGACCTTACAACTGAAGAAGTCTGGGAAATCCTCGACCTCGCTCAGGAATTAAAAGCCATGCAGAAAGCAGGCATTGAACACCACATCCTCGAAGGCAAGACGCTCGGCATGATTTTTGAAAAATCATCCACCCGCACGCGCGTTTCCTTTGAAACGGGTATGTATCAGCTCGGCGGCCAGGCGCTGTTCCTCTCCAACCGCGATCTTCAGATCGGCCGCGGCGAACCGATCAAAGATACGGCTCGCGTCCTTTCCCGCTACCTCGACGGCGTTATGATCCGCACATTCGGCCATGAAATTGTGGAAGAATTTGCTCAGTACGCCGATATTCCCGTCATCAACGCTCTGACTGATTTGCTGCATCCCTGCCAGGCACTGACCGATCTTTTGACCACGATTGAACACAAAGGCAAGGATCTCAAAGGCCTCAAAATGGCTTATATCGGCGACGGCAACAACATGACTCATTCCCTGATGTACGCCTGCGCCAAAGTCGGCATAAACTTTGCCAGCGCAAGCCCTGCCGGCTATGAACCGAACAGAGAAATCATCGACAACGCCAAGATCGACGCTGCCAAGAGCGGCTCGACTGTTGAAATCCTCAACGACCCTTACGCTGCTGCTAAAGATGCAGATATTCTCTACACAGACGTATGGGCAAGCATGGGACAGGAAGCAGAACATGATGCCCGCGTGAAGATCTTCAAAGATTACCAGATCAACAGCGACCTCTTGAGCGTCGCTGACAAGCGTGCTATCGTAATGCACTGCCTGCCTGCTCATCGCGGCGAAGAAATTGCTGAAGACGTACTCGAAAAGAACGCCGACGTCATCTTCGATGAAGCAGAAAATCGCCTGCACACACAAAAAGCAATCATGGCTCTTTTAATGGGCTGAGAAATTTGATAATATAAAGATATCCGTTTCATTTATGATAAGATAATTTAAATTTAAGGAGTTGCTGTCAATGGCTGACAAAAACACTGTAAAAAAAGTCGTTCTGGCTTATTCCGGCGGTCTCGATACCTCCGTCATCATCCCCTGGCTCAAAGAAAATTACAACGGCTGCGAAGTAATCGCTGTCTGCGCTGATATCGGACAGGGCGACGAACTCAACGTCGTTCACGACAAAGCACTCAAATCCGGCGCATCCAAAGTCTACATCGAACACCTCACGGAAGATTTCGTAGAAAACTACGTCTTCCCGACATTAAAAGCAGGTGCCGTATACGAAGGCAAATACTTGCTCGGTACTTCCTTTGCACGTCCCCTGATCGCAAAACGCCTCGTGGAAATCGCTAAAGCAGAAGGTGCTGACGCTATCGCTCACGGCGCAACCGGCAAAGGCAATGACCAGGTCCGCTTTGAACTGTCCGTTAAAGCCCTCGCTCCGAACATCAAATTGATCGCTCCTTGGCGCGAATGGACGCTGCGCTCCCGCGAAGAAGAAATCGCTTATGCTGAAAAGCACGGCATTCCCATCGCTAAAGAAAACAAAACTTACTCCATGGACAGAAACATCTGGCATCTCAGCCATGAAGGCTCTGACCTTGAAGATCCCTGGAACGCTCCGAAAAACAGCATGTTCCTGATCAGCAAAGCACCGGAAGAAGCTCCCGACAAAGCTGAATACGTTACGATCGACTTTGAAAAGGGCATTCCAGTTGCCGTAAACGGCGAAAAGCTCGGCGCAGTAGAACTCCTGACGAAACTCAACGAAATCGGCGCAGCTAACGGCATCGGCATCGTCGACATCGTAGAAAACCGCCTCGTCGGCATGAAATCCCGCGGCGTTTATGAAAACCCGGGCGGATCCATCCTCTACGCTGCTCACCAGGAACTTGAATACCTCTGCCTCGACCGCGAAACTCTTCACTACAAAGAAACGATCGCTATCAAATACGCTGAACTCGTTTACAACGGTCTCTGGTTCTCCCAGCTGCGCGAATGCCTCGCTGCTTTCGTAGACGCTACGCAGGAAACCGTAACGGGCACCGTTAAGCTCAAACTGTACAAAGGCAACATCATCCCTGCCGGCTCCAAATCTCCTTATTCCCTCTACAGCCATGACTTCGTAACGTTTGAAGAAGACGATGTCTACAACCAGGCTGACGGCACCGGCTTCATCAACCTCTTCGGCCTGCCGCTCAAAGTCCGCGCAATCATGAAAGAAAAAGCAGGTCTTAAATAATGGCAGAACAGATGTGGGGCGGCAGGTTCGCCAAATCCACCGACGAAATGATCAATGAATTTCAGGCTTCCATCAACTTCGACAAGCGCATGTACCACGAAGATATCGCCGGCAGCATCGCCCATGCCAAGATGCTCAACAAAGTGGGCATTTTAAGCGATGACGACGTGAAAGCAATCGTCAGCGGACTCAAGAATATACTCGCTAAAATCGAAGCAGGCAATTTCGATTTCTCCGTAGATCTCGAAGACATCCACATGAACATAGAAAAACGCCTGACCGAAGCCATCGGCGAAGCCGGCGGCAGACTGCACACAGCAAGAAGCCGCAACGACCAGGTAGCACTAGACACGCATATGTACGTGCGCCGCGAAACGGTCGAAGTAGCAAAGCTCATCAAAGCACTGCAAGAAGCATTTGCCGATACTGCTAAAAAATACAAAGACGTGATCATGCCCGGCTACACGCATCTCCAGCGCGCGCAGCCGATCCTGTTCTCGCATCACATGATGGCGTATTTCTCCATGCTGCAGCGCGATTTCTCCCGCTTCAAAGGCGTGTACGAACGCTGCGACATCATGCCGCTCGGCGCAGGCGCACTTGCCGGCACGACCTTCCCGATCGACCGTCAGTACGTAGCAGATCAGCTGCACTTCAATGCAGTCTATTCCAACAGCCTCGATGCTGTAAGCGACCGCGACTACATCATGGAATTCCTCTCGGCAGCCTCTATTTTGATGATTCACCTGAGCCGCATCAGCGAAGAAATCATCTTCTGGTGCTCGCGCGAATTCTCCTTCGTAGAACTCGATGATGCACACTGCACCGGCTCCAGCATGATGCCGCAGAAGAAAAACCCCGATGTATCCGAACTAGTGCGCGGCAAGACGGGACGCACCATCGGCCACCTCATGGCGATGCTCACCACCGTCAAAGGTCTGCCGCTGGCTTACAACAAAGACCTTCAGGAAGATAAAGAAGGCCTGTTCGATGCCATCGACACGGTCAAATTCAGCCTCGCCGTCTACGCTCAGCTCATCCGCGGCATGAAAGTAAAGCGCGACATCATGCTCAAGGCAGTCCGCGAAGACTTCTCCAACGCCACGGACCTCGCCGACTACCTCGTCAAGAAGGGCATGCCCTTCCGCCAGGCGCACAGCGTATCCGGCCATGCAGTCCACTACTGCATTGAGCACGGCAAATACCTCGAAGACCTCACCATGGACGAGTACAAAAAACTCTCCGATCTGTTTGAAGACGACATCTACGAAGCCATCCGCCCCGAAACCTGCGTGAAAAACCGCAACTCCTACGGCGGCACCTCGTACGCACAGGTCGACATGCAGCTTGAACTCGCAGCTAAGATATTAGCAGGCGAACAAGCTCAGCTCGATGTTTATGCTGATAAACAGGTCAGAATCTAATTTAATTATTCAAGCATAAAAAACCTCCTGCACCGATTACTCGGCTTGCAGGAGGTTTTTTATCCATTTTTCAAATGTTATGAACAACCAAGATTACAACTCTTTACTAAAAATCTTGCTTTTAGCAGGATTTTTGCTATAATATTATTGACAGAGCCCACCACGCATAAGGCGGAAACGTACTGCGGACCACGGTGGGACTTTTTTATGGAGGTTTTGATGAAACTAAAGCCTGCTCTCACTTACGATCAGCAAATTGATCGCCTGATACATGTTCATAATCTCATAATTACTGATTCAGATATTGCCATTTCAATTTTAAAGAGAGTTAATTATTATCGGTTAAGCGGCTATGGTATAGGTCTTAAAAAAAACGATAATTTAGAAGAATATATGGATGGAATTTCTTTAAGCCATATCTATCGGCTTTATCAGTTTGACAGCTCACTTCGAAATGCCTTGCTCCACTTAATTGAACAACTGTAAGTACAA
>CATYZV010000060.1 GCA_958415865.1 uncultured Selenomonadaceae bacterium | reverse complement strand
GTCATTTATATTTATGTTTTCAAAAATTTTACATAAAACAAGCAGGAATCAATTTTCTTTTATCGAATATAGGTTAGTATAAACAAAGTAAATAATGTCTATGCACTTGTAAAATAAAATTGCAGAACATAGGCAATGAGCAAAGTGAGGTTTTTAAAATGGTAGATAATTATTCGTATCAGGATTTACTTTCTGTCGCAAGAAGGATCACTTACAATGCGACTGCACCGGAACTGATTGAAGAAGCTATTCGCAATCATGAAGCGCGTCTGTCGAATAAAGGCGCACTGTGCGTAACGACCGGCAAGCATACGGGCCGTTCTCCGAAAGACAGATTTATCGTAGATACTCCTGACGTTCATGATTTAATCCATTGGTCCAACACTAATCAGCCTTGTTCCGTAAATACTTTCAACCGCCTCTATGCAAAGATGAAAGCATACGCTAAAGACCATCAGCTGTTCGTAAGAGATTCTTATGTAGGCGCGGATCCTGCTTATAGAATGCAGGTAAAGTGCATCAATGAATACGCTTGGCATCAGCTGTTCTTGCTCGACTTGTTCATCAGGCCGGAAAAAGCATTGACCACGCCGGCTGAATTTACCGTCGTCTGCATGCCTACCGTAAAGGCAGACCCTGTTGAAGACGGCACGAATTCCGAAACGTTCATCATCGTAAACTTCAGCAAGAAAATGGTATTGATCGGCGGCGGTGCATACGCCGGCGAAATGAAGAAATCCATCTTCTCCGTCATGAACTACATTCTGCCGCAAAAAGGCGTGCTGTCCATGCACTGCTCGGCAAACGTCGGCAAAGACGGCAATTCTGCACTGTTCTTCGGACTCAGCGGCACCGGCAAGACCACGCTTTCTGCTGACCCGAACCGCAGCCTGATCGGCGACGATGAACACGGCTGGAGCGAACACGGCATCTTCAATATCGAAGGCGGCTGCTATGCAAAAACCATCCGCATCACGCCTGAATCCGAACCGGAAATCTACAACGCCATCACCTACGGCACGGTATTGGAAAACGTCGTGATCGATTCTTATACGCGCGAACCCGACTTCTTCGATGCCAAATTCACTCAGAATACGCGCACGGCTTACCCGATTGAAAACATTCCCAACGCTATAATCCCCAGCATGGGCGGCCATCCGAACGCCATCATCTTCCTGACTGCCGATGCTTTCGGCGTACTGCCTCCTATCTCCAAGCTCAGCAAAGAACAGGCTATGTACCACTTCCTGTCCGGCTACACCAGCAAAGTAGCAGGCACGGAACGCGGCATCACCGAACCGCAGGCAACCTTCTCCATCGGCTTCGGCGAACCGTTCTTCCCGCTCGCTCCGCTCAAATACGCACATCTGCTCGGTGAAAAAATCGACCAATACGATGCCAAAGTATACCTCGTAAACACCGGCTGGACCGGCGGTCCCTACGGCGTAGGCAAGCGCATGGAACTCAAATACACCAGAGCGATGATCACGGCAGCACTCGACGGCAAGCTCGACGACGTAGAATGGAAGGATTACGGCTACTTCCAGCTGGCAATCCCCGACAGCTGCCCCGGCGTGCCCACTGAAGTGCTCAACCCTGAAAACACCTGGGTAGATAAAAAAGCATACCACAACCAGGCAGAAAAACTCGTCAGAGCATTCGCTGAAAACGTACACCGCTTCAAAGGCGAAATCAGCGAAGACATTCTGAGTGCAGGTCCGAAACTCGAAGATTGATTTATTAAAAATGCTTGAATAAAAATAAAGTGCCGCAGTCTCATAAATTTTAGGGCTGCGGCATTTTTTCATGAAGGGAACAGGCACTATGATAAAGCGAATATGCGTACTTATTATCTGCATGATGCTTTTGCCTCTGATAAATGCTGATGCCATGGAATTAAACGGCATCGGCAGGCAGAATTTATTCAAAGAGGTAAAATTCGATGATGCTGCGCCGCTGTCTTTCACCGCTGACAATGGCTTGCAAATCACGTTTAAAACGCCTATTGTACGAAATATACTCTACGCCAAGCCGACAGATTCGCATGCTTATTACTTTGAACTGCTCAGTAGAACCAACGTCATCGGCGTAGAAGGCGTTGTAGTGTATATGACCAATACCACTGATAGAAGGCTGACGATAAAATGGTCGAGATCGCGTTTTGATATCGGCCAATACAACGGTATGCCTTTTTTGCCGGGAATGAGGTATATGGATGCCGGCAAGCCTGAATTCCTAAGAGATACTGTAATTGAACCGCACCAGACCTATAGAGAAACAGTGCTGATAGCAATGCCTTGGTACGACGCTAGGGCAGGCTGGCAGAACGGCTTTGTAGAACTGAAAGACAATGATAAATTCGATGTATCTTTGCATCTTGAAGTAGAAGATGCTGACGGCAATACCTCTTCTGTCTCAGCTTCAAGCCCCGATATCATCTTGCCTGAGCAGGCACTCGATGCTGTCTTACACAGAAAGCCCATAAAGAATATGGAAGATATAGAATGGAAAAAAATCTTTCAGGACAGGAAATCTACAGCCTATATAGATCCAAACAACGCAGTATACGATCCGATTTCCAATACGCTGTACATCTGGATTAAGTACATGAAGACGGGCACTGATCTAGGCTTTTACGGTCTTTGCAGAATCGAAAATTTCACGATTACCCTCTACAACGGCGAAGATGTTCCGTACAGTGGCGACGGCAATATTTCTTTTGAGCTGCCTGAGCTGCTAAACAGACTAAAACCTGTGGCGGGTCCTTTCATCCCTAGAGCTAAAGGGAGCGTAGATATTGCACTGATGGAAGTGGCAGTTGACTTCATGATAAAATAATAAAAGCTCTAAATCAGCAGGTCTATATAAATAGATGCCGATTTAGAGCTTTTCTTTTATTTCAGCTGTCCATAAACATCATCAGTAACGGCTTCGAGCCATTCGTTGGAAGCTCCCTGTGCCGGGACTTCAATGGCGATATGTGAAAAGAAGCTGTCTTTTGCTGCGCCGTGCCAGTGCTTTACTTCGGCAGGGATGCTGACTGTATCGCCGGGATGCAGCTCGCGTGCTTCTCTGCCCCATTCCTGATACCAGCCTCTGCCTGCTGTAACGAGCAGTATTTGACCGCCTTTGTGATGGATGTGCCAGTTGTTGCGGCAGCCGGGTTCAAAGGTTACGTTGCCGATGACTACGCCTTCGGTGCTGAGCATATTGAGATATGCCTGTCCGATGAAGTATCGGCTGAACTTCTCAGGCAGTGCACCGCCTAAGGGAAATGTCAGTTTTTCGCTGAATGATTTCAGGTTTTCCATTGATATATCCTCCCGTTGCTATCTAATTCTTATAGGAAAGTTATATCACCTAGAGCTGACTTCAAGTCAAGCAAAAATAAAATTTTTACTGCTGTCCGGATTTCAGCAGTGCTTCTAGTTCTTCTTTGTTGAATTGGTATTTTTCGCCGCAGAAGTGGCAGACGACTTCTGCTTTGCCGTCGTCGACTAAGGATTGCAGGTCTTTTTTATTGAGGCTCAGCAGGACTTGTTCAATGCGCTGTTTGGAGCACTGGCATTTGAAGGCTAAATCGGTGGTAGTCAGGTATTCGACGTTGTCAAATCCTTCAAGGAGCTTGGCTATGATTCCGCGGGCATCCAAGCCTTCGTGTACCATGGCGGTAACGGGTTTTATCTGCTTGAGATTATTTTCCAGCTTGGTGATGGTTTCGTCGGTGGCATCGGGCAGCGGCTGGATTATGAAGCCTCCGGCAGCGATGGCTTTGAGATCCCTTCCGACGAGCACGCCGAGACCCACGCTCGACGGTGTTTGTTCTGATATGAATAAATAGTTGGTGAGGTCTTCTGCTATTTCGCCTGTAACGATTTCACAGCTGCCGGTGATAGGATCTTTAAGTCCCGTAAAGCGCGTTACTGATACCAGCCCCGCGCCGATGCCTCCGCCGACATCTATCTTGCCTTTATCATTGAGCGGCAGATCTACGTGCGGATGGTCTACATAGCCGCGCACGAAGCCTTCAGGATTGGCATCGGCAACGACTTGGCCGAGTGGACCGTCGCCGCTGAATTTTATCGTCAGACATTCTTTATTCTTGAGATTGGCAGCCATGAGCAGTGCGCCCGTCATCGTCCTGCCCAGAGCGGCAGAGGCAACGGGATAGCAGTCATGGCGGCGGATTGCCTCGTTGACGAGATTTGTTGTTACAGCGGCATAGACGCGCACGCCGTCGGCAATAGCTTTTACTAAATGGTCTTTCATTGATTTGTAATTCCTTTCATATATACGATTATTTTATGCGGTAAAAGTCATTCAAAGTCTTTTTCAGCATATCGAAGATATTTTTTATCTCGATGTAGTCATCTCTCTGCATTTCCAGCAGGGTGTAATTTTCCTGGTGCGGATGATAAAAAGGATAGCGCACTCCGTCGTGTATGCCGGTGAAGCGTATATTGTGCAGTATCTGTGTATTTATCTGGTAATCGAGCTGATTTTTTAAATTTATATCGTTGCCTGCGACAATTTCCAAGAGAAAATTTATGGACTTATCGAGCGAATGACCTGTATCTCTGAGCATTTTGGCAAAACGCTTATTCGATATGTTGATTTTTTGGCAGATGATGTGCTTGATGTATTTTTCAGTGGATTGAATCAGATGGTATACAGCTTGATTGTACAAGCCGTTTCGTGCTAACAGTTCCGCCGCGTCATAATCCTTTTGCGAGACGCTAAGGAAGGTATCTGCCATATCAGCACTGTCATTTATAAATTTGCGCTTGCCAAAAAATTTTTTCGTCATGAGATTATCCTTTCTAAGATTTACTTTTTATAATTCGGCACAAAATAGCCCAAGACAAAGCAGATTACAGCCACACCCGCCATGATTGCGTAGACGTGTTCCAGCCCGAAAAACAGGGCTTGGCGCAGGATTTCAAAGTACTGCGGATATGTGTTGTCGTAAAAGTCCTGCATGGTTATATTTGCTAAATTCTGCACTGCGAGGTATTTGGCGGCAAAGATGTTGATGACGGCACCGAGCACGGCAACTCCGATAGTCTGCGCCAGCGTGCGCGTAAGCATATTGATGCCGACAGCTGCGCCGCGGTTTTCATACTCTACTGAGTCCTGTACGATGAAAGTAACAGTGTTGAGCGTGGCGGAAAAGCCGATGCCGAAGATGAGCGCGCAGCCTGCGATCTGCCAGATGGTCGATTCTAAAGTGAGATTGTAGAGCAGAAGGCAGCAGATGAACAGCACAGCCGAAGCTCCCATTATTATGAAGCGGACGGGAAATCTGTGCATGAGCCGTGCGAGGAAAAACGATGTGCCGAACCAAGTAATCGAGGTCGTCGTAAGTGCTATGCCCGCGGCAGTGGCACTGTGTCCCATTATAGACTGGATGTGCAGCGGCAGGTAGACGGAATTGGCGATTAGGATGAACGAGCTGCCGAAGGTTATTAAATTGACTACAATGCTGTTTTTGTTGAGAATGAACAATGGCACGATAGGTTCTGCTGCGCGTTTTTCCCAGATGTAAAAAATCAATAGCGTGATTATGGAGGTGCTCAGCAGGCTTACGGCATAAAATAGATTTTCGCCTATGTTCATGACTGCGTAGAGGAAGGTGCCGATGGCGGCGGACAATAGCACTGCTCCTAAGATGTCGATGGTGTGTTTTTTTGCCTTAATATCTTCATGGACGTAGCGGCTCAAGATGAAGATGCACAAGAGACCGAACGGTATATTTATGAAGAATATCCAGTGCCACGACAGATGGTCGATCAAAAATCCGCCCAGAAGCGGGCCGACCAGCCCGGCAATGCCCCACATCGTGCTGACACCGCCCTGCACTACGGAGCGTTCATCGAGCGTGAAGATGTCGCCTATCATGGTGAAGACTATCGTCATTATAGCACCTGCGCCAAGCCCCTGAACGGCGCGGAAGGCGACGAGCTGCTGCATTGTCTGCGACAGACCGCAGAGCGTGCTGCCGAACAGAAATATGAGGATGCCGATTATTAGCATTCGCTTTCTGCCGTAGAGGTCCGCCAGTTTGCCGTAAATCGGCGTGGAGATAGCCGAGGTCAGCAGGTACAGGGAAAAAATCCAGCTTATCATCTCAAAATTGTGCAGGCTCTTGACGATGACCGGTGCCGCCGTGGATACGACCACGCCTTCAAAAGCCGCGAGAAAGATAGCGATTAAAAATGCACCGGCTATCTTCTTTTTTGTTTTATCCATTGATAAATCTGTAACTCCCTTTTAAACTAAAATCATACCTCTTATTCTACTATAAATCGTAAAAACTTGCACCCCAAACCCTAAAATATCTGATAGCTATTCAATCGCACTGAAAAGTATGCTAAAATGTAAACAGCTTATGAGAAAAATGAGGTGAAATTTATGAAAGTTACCAGAGAAGACGTAGAAAACGTGGCATGGCTCTCGCGCCTTTCCGTCAGCGATGCGGAAATGGACAAGAACATCCAAGAGCTGGGCGATTTTCTTGCATATGTAGATAAACTGAAAGATGTGGATACGGAAAATGTACAGCCGACAGCACACGTGCTGCCGCTCAAAAATGTATTCCGCGAAGACGTTGTAAAACCTTCGCTCGACCGCAGCTTGGCTCTGTCCAATGCGCCGGATCAGGAAGACGGCTACTTCCGCGTGCCGAAGATCATCGAAGAATAAGAGCAAAGCAAAGGGAGGATTTACGTGGAATTATTCAATAAAACGGCGCATGAGCTTCACGACATGCTTGTCAATAAGGAAATTTCCGCAGTTGAACTGACCCAGGACGTGATTTCGCGCCTGGATTTCACAGAAGATAAAGTAAAAGCCTATATAACAAAAACCGCCGACTATGCACTCGAACAGGCAGGCCATGTCGATGCTGATATCGCAGGCGGAGCAAAGATCCCGTTCCTCGCCGGCATTCCTGCCGCTATCAAGGACAATATCTGCACGCGCGGGCTCAAAACGACCTGTGCTTCGTACATGCTGGAAAACTTTGTACCGCCGTACAATGCTACCGTAATGGACAAGCTGCTCGCTCAAAAGCCTGCTCTCTTGGGCAAATTGAACATGGATGAATTTGCCATGGGCGGCTCGACGGAAAACTCGGCCTTTTTCCCGACGCACAACCCTTGGAATACGGACTGCGTGCCGGGCGGCAGCTCTGGCGGCGCAGCAGCGGCTGTATCGGCAGGCAGTGCTATCTGGGCACTCGGCTCCGATACCGGTGGATCGATTCGCCAGCCGGCTTCGTTCTGCGGTGTCGTCGGCATGAAGCCGACTTACGGCAGAGTTTCGCGCTACGGCTTGGTGGCATTTGCGTCCTCACTCGACCAGATCGGTCCCTTGACGCGCGATGTTACCGACTGCGCCAATATCATGAACGTCATCGCCGGACACGATGAAAAGGATTCTACTTCCATCAACGAACCCGTGCCCGATTACACTAAGGCACTCAAAAACGATATCAAAGGGCTTAAAATCGGTCTGCCTAAAGAATACTTCATCGACGGCATGGATGAAGATGTCATTAAGGCAATTCACACAGCTATTGAAGACCTCAAAAAGCTCGGTGCTGAAATCGTCGACATATCTCTGCCGCACACCGATTACGCTATCTCTACTTACTACCTAATTGCTCCGGCTGAAGCCTGCACGAACCTCTCGCGCTATGACGGCGTAAGCTACGGCGCGCGCGTGGCAGGCAGCGACATCATCGAAATGATGACGAATACGCGCACCGCTAAATTCGGTCCGGAAGTAAAACGCCGCATAATGATCGGCAACTACGCCCTCAGTGCCGGCTATTACGATGCTTATTACCTGAAAGCACTCAAAGTCAGAACGCTCGTAAAACAGGACTTTGACGAAGCGTTTAAAAATGTCGATGTTATCCTCGCTCCCGTTGCACCTACGCCGGCTTATAAAATCGGCTCCATGGTCAACGACCCCTTGAAGATGTACCTGATGGATGCTTTCACCGTGCCTTTGAACCTCGCCGGACTGCCGGGCATTTCCCTGCCCTGCGGCAAGAGCAGAGACGGTATGCCTATCGGTATGCAGTTCATTGGCCGCCCGCTCGATGAAGAAACGATCATCCGCGCTGCGTACACCTACGAAGCAAATCACGATTACGCCAACAAAATCGGACAGGGGGTAGAAGCATGAAATACGAATCAGTCATCGGGCTGGAAATCCACAGCGAATTAAAGACGAAAACGAAGATATTCTGCGGTTGTGCCACTTCTTTCGGAGCAGAACAGAACACGCACGTGTGCCCTGTCTGCCTCGGACTGCCGGGCGTGCTGCCGGTAGTGAATAAGCGCGTGGTGGAATTTGCCATCAAAGCAGGTCTCGCGCTCAACTGCACCATAAACAAATTCAGCAAATTCGACCGTAAAAACTACTATTATCCCGACCTGCCGAAGAACTTCCAGACCTCGCAGTTCGACCTGCCGATCGCAGAACACGGCTGGGTGGACATCGAAGTCGAAGGCAAGAAAAAGCGCATCCGCATCACGCGCATCCACATGGAAGAAGATGCCGGCAAGCTCGTTCACTCCGGCACGACCATCCGCGATTCGGCAAGCTCCGATGTCGACTACAACCGCACGGGCGTTCCCCTCATCGAAATCGTATCGGAACCCGATATGCGCACGCCTGCCGAAGCGCGCGCATACATGGAAAAGGTCAAATCCATCCTCCAGTACATCGACGTTTCCAACTGCAAGATGGAAGAAGGCAACCTGCGCGCCGATGTAAACGT
>CATYZV010000059.1 GCA_958415865.1 uncultured Selenomonadaceae bacterium | reverse complement strand
CTCATATCCAGATTATAGCTATATACTATCACAGGCACAGGCCTGCTTTGGAAACAACTACATTCCAAATATGATAAATTATAAGGAGGTTCTACCATTTTGGAATTTGTATCGAACATCAACAACTCTTTCAGGGACTACCCTCTTGGCGATAACTACTCCAAAAGCAGCACTATGAACAGTACATTTCACAACAGCAGATTAAACATTGTTTCAATAAATGAAAGCTTAGATGTATCTACTTCTGAAAAAGCTAAAAAAGACATTCTGGATAAAATGGCTTATTATGACAACATCATCATAGATATGTCCCGCTGCAAACACATTTCTAACTACGGCATCTATCTTCTGTCCATGATCATGAATAAAGCCAAGCTGCTCAATGTAAAGGTCGTCTTCATATCTATTCTCGACGAGATCTCTGAGCTTCTGTCCTTGACCGGAATAATCAACAATATGGAATCAGCCCCGTCGGTAGAGGCTGCAATCAGAAAATATGCCTTGAATTAAAAGAGGTGTAATTTATGCACTTGGATATACTGCCAACTGATTCATACAAACAGTTTAAAATCAGGCGCGGTTTTTTCCGTTTAAACGGTTCTACCATCATACCGAACGGAGTTAATTTCTGCATCTATTCCTCCGGTGCGACAAGCTGTGAGCTCGTGCTGTTTAGAAACGGCGAAAAAGAGCCTTATGCGACTATTCCCTATCCGGCAAATTACCGCGTGGGCAATGTATTCGCTATGATCGTTTTCGATTTGGACTATGAGAATATCGAATACGGTTTCCGCATCGACGGCAAATACGAGCCGGAAAAAGGCTACATTTACGATAAGAGGAAAATACTCTCAGACCCGTATGCAAGGCTCATGTCAGGGCGCAATGAATGGGGCATAATGCCGGACAAAGACAATATCTACCAATACCGTTCCAAAGTAGCAATCAATGATTTTGACCTTGAGACTGACCCGCCGATGAAGTCGGATCACAGCGACTTGATCATTTACGAAGCTCATATGCGCGGTTTTACCCGCCACGGCTCTTCCGGCGTTTCCTATCCCGGAACGTATGCCGGTTTCATCGAAAAGATTCCTTATTTAAAAGAACTGGGCATTAATGCAGTAGAGTTTCTGCCTATTTTTGAATTTGACGAGAACGAAGATGTCATCAGCGGTCATATCCGCTATGACAGCAAGGGCAATCGGCTGCTCAACTACTGGGGCTACAATCCGATTTCCTTTTTTGCACCCAAAGCAGGCTATGCCGCCAGCGGCAAATATTACATGCAGATATATGAGCTCAAGCATCTCATCAAGGAACTGCATAAAAACGATATCAAAGTCATACTCGATGTTGTATTCAACCATACCGGCGAGGGTGATGAAAAAGGCCCCTATATTTCCTTCAAAGGTATAGACAATAAAGCGTATTACATCTTAGGGCCCAACGGGGAATACTACAATTTCAGCGGCTGTGGCAACACGCTCAACTGCAACAATCCCATTGTGCGCCAGATGATATTAAACTGCCTGCGCCACTGGATAACGGAATACCACATCGACGGCTTCCGCTTTGATCTCGCCTCTATTTTAGGACGCAATCAAGACGGCTCGCCGATGACGAACCCGCCGCTTTTGGAACTATTGACTTTCGACCCGCTATTGAATAATGCTATCTTGATCGCCGAAGCATGGGACGCTGCCGGGCTGTATCAGGTAGGAACATTTCCCGCTTACGGACGCTGGGCAGAATGGAACGGCCGCTATCGCGACGACATCCGCCACTTTATCAAAGGCGATGCCGGATTTGCCAAAGCTTTTGCCAATAGAATAACCGGCTCGGAAGATATCTACAATCCGGCTTACCGCGGTGATTACGCATCGATCAATTTCATCACCTGCCACGACGGCTTCACGCTCTGGGATCTGTTTTCCTACAATGAAAAGCACAATGAAGAAAACGGCTGGAACAATACCGACGGCAGCAATGACAATCTGAGCTGGAACTGCGGTATAGAAGGCGAGACCGATGACCCGGAAGTACTGCTCTTGCGCCGCAAGATGATCCGCAATGCTGCCACCATCCTATTGTGCAGCATCGGCATACCGATGATTCTCGCCGGAGACGAATTCTGCAATACTCAATACGGCAACAACAATGCTTATTGCCAAGACAATGAAATCTCCTGGCTGGACTGGAATATGCTCAAGAAAAACTACGATATGTTTGAATTCTTTAAAGAGCTCATCGCTTTTCGCAAGCAGCACCCTCTGTTCCGCAAAGCATCAAACGGCACGCCGGAAAATTATCCGGCTGTCAGCCTGCACGGCGTACAGCCTTGGCAGTTTGACAGCTCTGAAGGCAACCGAGTAGTCTGCATACTGCTCACAGGCAAGCTAGAAGACGGGCGCGATGATTTCATCTACATCTGCGCCAATGCCCATTGGGAAAGCCACCGCATCAGCCTGCCTTCACTACCTAACGACCATCCCTGGCAGCTCGTCATCAACACAGAATTTGCAGACAAGCCGTTCTTTCCTGAAGGAAGCCGCCTGAATCTCTACCATCAGAGCACATTGAGTCCCAGATCCATTTCCGTCTACAATGCTGTAATTTAGCAACATATTATATTGGAAAACCGAGGAGGAAAATCCTATGAAACAAGAATTCTACCGCTGCTCACACTGCGGCAACATCATTGCTTTCGTTGAAAACAAAGGCGTACCCGTCATATGCTGCGGCCAGAAAATGGAAAAAATAATCCCCAATTCAACCGATGCAGCCGGAGAAAAACACGTGCCCGTCATCGTTCAAGACGGTCAGCACATCACAGTTACCGTAGGCTCGGTAAAACATCCGATGCTCCCTGAGCACTTCATCGAATGGATTTCCATCGAAACAGATAAAGGCAACCAGCGCAAAGTACTTCAGTCTGGCAGCGAACCGAAGGCTGAATTCGTACTGCTGGAAGGCGAACACATCACTACTGCTTATGCGTACTGCAACCTCCATGGGCTTTGGAAAGCTGACGCATAAAATTTGATAAATAACATAAAAAAAGGAGGCAGCCTATATTTTTTAGGCTGCCTCCTTTCTTTATTGAGCGGCATGGACTAATCTGTTCTTTATTATTTTTTGTAGCCCGTTGAAAAGTCCACTTGATTTATCAGCTGCCTGCCATCTATGAGTCTTTGCAGATTTTCTCTAGCTATATTGACGATATTGTCCAGTGTCGCGGGCAGATGATACTGGCCTGCTGTGTGCGGCGTGATATGGATATTCTCTATCTGCCATAGCCTGCTGTCCTGCGGCAGTGGTTCTATTTCTGTTACATCTATTGCCGCACCTGCCAAATGGCCCGATTCCACAGCTGTGCATAAATCGTCCTCAACTACGGCAGAGCCTCTGCCTGCATTTATGAAAAATGCTCCCTGCTTTATTTTATTGAATTTATCTGCGTTGAATATATGCGTCGTTGCCGCTGTACCCGGCAGTATGCTCGCTACTATATCGGCTTTGGGCAGGTATTGGTCAAGCTGTTCTAATGAAATCAACTCATCCAGATAATCCGGCTTTGTACCGAGGCGGCGTTTTACGCCTACCACGTAAGCTGCCCCTAATGCTTTCAATCGCTTGGCAAAGCAGCTGCCGATATCACCCAGCCCGACCACGATAGCGTATGAATTGAAAATGGAAGTTACTTCCCCTTCATCGTGCCATTTTTTAGATTTTTGGTTATCATGGTAGCGGTAGAGTTTCTTCTGCATAGCCATCAGTACAGCCAGCATATATTCAGACAGAGCCAGGCCGTATGCACCTGTGGCATTTGTCAGCACGGCATCTTTCGGCATGATTCCTTCCTTACAGTATCCGTCTGTGCCAGCACTGTTAAGCTGAAGCCATTTTAGATTTTCAGCCTGCTTCAGCAGATGGAGCTTGATGTTGCCGATTATCGCATCAGCTGCTTTTATATCAGCCTCTTTCGGCTGCCTGTCAAATACAAATTTGACATGTGGAAAAGATTCCTGCATGAGCTGCTTGTGCTTATCTCTAAATTCCATCACTACTAATACGTTCATCATTCGAGCCTCTTTTCTATAGATATTCATTCTGTGAAAAATGCTTTAACCAATGTTTCCAGCGATTTCTGGTCTTTAACTCCCATGGTTTCACGCGCTGAGTGCATGGCTAAAATCGGTATTCCTATATCCATCGTGCGCATCGGCAGCAGCGATGAAGCGATTGACCCCAGCGTTGAGCCGCCGGGGATATCCGAACGGTTCACATACTGCTGATACGGTATCTTGTATTTTTCACACAAGGCTTTTACGACAGCTACCGCTTGAGCATCGCCTGCATACGACTGGCTAGCTGCCGTTTTTAATGCCGTACCGCCGTTTAATACAGGCTTGTTGGTGATATCGTTCTTTTCCGGATAATTGGGATGCAGTGCATGAGCGACATCTATTGACAGCATAAAGCCTTTGTGAATATCCGCCAGCAGCTCTTCTCTCGTATATCCCAAGCTCAGATAAATACGCTCCAGAACATTTGGCAGTACCATCGATGCACCGCCCTGCTTGGTGCGGCTGCCGACTTCTTCATTGTCAAACAGAACTATCACATCCAGCCCGGCTTTACGCTTGTCGGCGATAATTCCACTTACGCAGGCCTTCACTGATGTCAGATTATCAAGGCGCGGCGAGGATATGAATTCATCATCAAAACCCAGTACACAGCCTCGTTCCGCTTGGTATACATAAAGCTCATACGAAAGAATATCTTCCGTTTTGCACTTTAGCTGCTCTGCCAGCAGCTTCAGTAGATAGCTTCCATCTGATTTGCCGTTTTCTATAAATGCCAGAGGCAGCATTTCTTTTTGACGGTTTAAAGCCTTGCCTTCGTTGATTTTTCTATCCATATGAATAGCTAGATTCGGTATGGTCATCAGCGGGCGGGCAAAATCCACTAAACGGCACTCAGGTGCAAACACACTCTTGCCCTTTAGCGCAACCTTGCCCGCAAGCGACAGCGGACGGTCCAGCCAGGTATTTAATATCATGCCGCCATATATCTCGGCATTCAGACTGCCGTAACTATTTTTCACAACATCAGCAGCCGGTTTTAGCTTTAAACAGGGAAAATCCGTATGAGCAGCCGCAAGCCGAAGACCGCCGCGCAAATCACTATGAGGTATAAATGCAATAAACGTAGAATCGTATACATTGACGAAATACTTCTTTTCCGGCTTGATATGCCAATCCTCAGCTAGATTCAGTTCCTTAAAATCAGCTTTTTTCAATATACTGCCTGCTGTATCTACCGTATGAAGCGGAGAAACACAGCGGCTGATAAAATTCAGCAGTTCTTCTGCGCAGTTCATCTATACCATATCCTTTCTATCCAAAAAATTCTCTCATTTCTTTTACTATACCATATTAGCCAAAAAAAGATACTGCAAAAGCAGTATCTTTTTCGCATTGCAAAACAAATCATCAAAATTTAAATGTAGCGTTAGCCATCCATCTATTGGATTTTACCGTATCTCCGTTTTGATGTTCATACGATATGCCGTAAGACATTTTTTCATTTTCCGCATTTACACCGATGCGAGCTACAAAACTGCCGTCATCTGCTGTATTGAAGCCAAATGTATCTGCCGCATCGTTCATGCTGACAGTTTTATCTGTATCTTTACTGCCGGCATTCCATACGTATCCCAATTCAGCTGTCGGACGTATCGTCCAATCATTCTGCTTAATATCAGCAGTATATTTTACGCCTACAGGCACAAACAGCATATCCTGTTCATCCGTATCATGCGTCATGCCTAAATTATCCTTATAATCGCTCGTACCTACTTTCATATAGCGGACACCTGCGTACGGTATAACCTTGCCGTTCTTGCCGGCTTGAAATGCTTTTTCTGCTCTAACACCGACGCTGAAAGCATCACTCTTAGGCGAAGCCGTAAGCTCTTTGCCGCTATTGTTCTGCGTGATGTCATGACTGCCGTGCAAGAAGGTGATATCGCCAAGCAGTGCACTATCGCCGTTATCAATGCGTCCGTATATGGATGCACCGTAATAATCAGCATCATTTTTCGTATATGATGACAACGTCGAACTGTTAATACTTCCGTCAGCATAAGCAAAAGCTGCACCCAGCGTGCCTTTTCCTTTATTATAGAAATCGCCGCCCACTACAATGCCATTGTAGCTGGCATCATAATCCGCCTTAATACCGCCTAAGGATAAACCATCTACATCTTCTTCATTATTAATATATTTTGCCCATATATCTTTATCATTGTATTCATGATTTGCCAAAGAAAGATGCTCTGATATACTGTCCGTAAACATATTGCTGACAGTGTGCGTACTATGATTTACCCCGCCGAGCTCACCGATATTTGCCGCGCTGTTGAAAGCATCTACCTGCTGACTTCTCGTAGGATTTATGCCTCTGTCAGCTGCACTGCGGAAAAAGTCATACGGTGCATCGCCTGCTTTATAATCATTATTTTGCAGAACACTGTCAACTACATTGCCGATAACTACATCTTTGCCGTATACATCAGATACTTTTTTATAGCTTCCTGCTACTTTGAAGTTACTGCCTGCTTCTGAAACATCAGTGAATTTCATTAGGGCATTGTTAGAAAGAATATTATCACCGCTCCAGCCCTGATTATTTATATCTTTTGAGGCTAATATCGTATACGTGCCCTTGTCAGCATTATCTATATACAGTCTGGAACTTTTATCGATATTAATATGATCAGCATTGATTACAGCCTTATCACCACTTACATCGCTGCTGTCTACCATAAGAATAGACTTATTGCCGAATTTTACCGTGCCGTCAAAGTTCATACCATCAGGAGTGCTCTTATCAGCTGATGAATCTGCCGTCAAAGAACCCTTGTACATATTGTGTTCACCCGATACGTATACAGCTGAAGTAACATCTTTGCCCCACGACAGTCCGCTTTTAGCAAAAGCCTTTTCTGCTCTGCTTACATCATTAGTACCTAACGTCAGAGTTGAATTTTCGCCGACTGCAAATTTATTCGTCAGTTCGTTGTCTTTTAAGACAATAGCTGCTTTAGAACCATCTTTTATCGTGCCGCCTCTATATCCGGAATCCAATACAACTTTTGAACTGTTTAATACAGCATATCCTGCCGTCAACGTACCGGAGCTGTTACCATCACCTACATATATGCCTATATCTGTACTGCTACTTGCATCGCCTGCTGTCAAAACGCCGTTTACATTGACAGTCGAGTTGCCGGTGATATTAGCTGTACCATTGGAGCTCATAGTCATATTGCCGTTTATATTATTGATACCGGCAACGCTAGTTAAGACACCGTTGCTGTTTATCTTCAGATTAGCATTTAAATTCTGCTGTGTATCATTTTCCGTCAATCCTACAACGCCTAATTGCAAAGTTCCTTTTTTATTATTAGCTGCATCGCCTGAAACGTCGATAACCAAAGATTCTTCATTGCCGTAGATCAGTTCACCGTCATCACTGTCGCCTAAGCTAAGCGTCTGCCCGTCAGTTACTACAATACGGTCGGTATTTGCTCCCACTTGTAAACGCGCTGCGTTAAAGCCGTTTGCATACTGTATAACAACATCACCATTTGTATCTTTTTTTACATCTCCGGTTGCAGATGTTCCGTCTATAGACAATGTATCAATACTCGGATCTGTCTGCACTATATTGCGGGTGTAGATATACGGACCAAAACCAATCGCATCAGCTACCGATATGGTATTTCTTTTCATGCCATTTTCATCTACAAGTGCACCACTCATAACAATCTTCGTTGTGCCGCTGTCAACAGTTGAAATATTTTGCTTAGCACTGTTCAGATAATCTTGAGTATATTCTTTATCGGTAAAATTCAGAGTACCGCCGTTATATTTGATATAATCATTCGTAACCTTGCCGCTGTCTTTTGAATTCAACACAGCCTGACGGCTAGAAGTATCTATACCATTGGCGAATATCTCACCTGTTTTAGTCTGAATAACACCGTCATTTTGCAAAATAATGCTTTTTTTAGCAATACGGCTTTTTAATTCATCTAATTCATTTTGACTTAAATTCATCTGCCTAGCTGTCAAGCGTGAACCATCCAATGTAGCCCGTAAATTATCAGCTACGAGAATCCCGCCGTTTAATTCAATCTGTCCGGCATTAGTTCCGTTTTTATCTTCTGCTATAGAGCCGATAAATGTACCCGGCTCATATTTGGTATTTTTATCGCCATTTAAATAAATTTTTCCGCCGATACCTGCTGCAATAGATCCATCCGGATCATATTCATTTGCAGCCGTAATACTAGATTTATTAACGGTTATGATACTTTGGCGGCTGCCTTCATCTACATATTCACCTTTTCCATCTTTATATAAATAGCCGGCGTGCATAGGTGAATTAATGGTAGAATCATTAACTGTCAATGTACCGCCTTCGGTATTAAAATTTACAGAGCGAACGGTGCTGTTATTTAATATTA
The DNA here is from genome assembly GCA_958415865.1 of uncultured Selenomonadaceae bacterium. Classification (GTDB taxonomy): domain Bacteria; phylum Bacillota; class Negativicutes; order Selenomonadales; family Selenomonadaceae; genus Megamonas. The sequence goes on along the minus strand of CATYZV010000059.1, from coordinate 303 downwards.
ATTCACCGCCTTTATCCGGACCGGCTTCACCTGCTAAAATTGTAGCATTGTTCAAAGTCAATTTAGTTCCATCGCCTACAACCCTGAGCGCACTCTGGTTATCAATATCTTGGCTTGAAAAAGTAGCTCCGTCTAATGTTATTTCCTGTCCGCTAGATGCCTCATACCCGTTGGGATAATCTTGAGCAAATACAATTCCATTGGATATGTTCGTTGCGCCGGCAGCCATCAGACTGCATAATATCAATCTTGATATATTATCTTTGTTCTTCATTTTTACTTCTCCTATATAATTTTATATGT
>CATYZV010000058.1 GCA_958415865.1 uncultured Selenomonadaceae bacterium | reverse complement strand
AAGCTGTATTAAAATGTAGGTATTCGATCGAATATCTGCATTTTTTTATGAATGTATAAATGAAAAAGAGATGGTAGCTGATGAATAAGATAAAGCTAAACAATAATGTATATATGCCGTTAATAGGATTGGGTGTTTTTCAAATCACGGATGAATCTATCTGTGAAACAGCAGTGCTAAATGCTTTGAATTCCGGCTATAGGATGATCGATACGGCGGCCTGCTATGGCAATGAAAGAGCAGTTGGCAGAGCCGTGCAGAAGAGCGGCATAGATAGAAAAGAGATCTTTCTTGTTTCCAAAGTATGGATTCAGGATGCAGGCTATGAAAATACAAAAAAATCTTTTGCCAAGACTTTAGAAAATTTGCAGACGGATTACCTCGATTTGTATTTAATTCATATGCCGTACGGTGATTACCATGGGAGCTGGCGGGCAATGCAGGAACTGTATGCCTCAGGCAAAGTCAGAGCTATCGGAGTGTGCAATTTTACAAAAGACCGCTTAGCTGATTTGATTTTATCGCATGAAATAAAGCCTGCGGTAAATCAGATTGAGCTGCATCCGTTCTGTCAGCAGCGAGAGCTCCGCCGATTTATGAGTCGGTATAATATCGCTCCTATGGCATGGGCTCCGTTTGCTGAAGGGATGAACAATATTTTCACCAGTGAGGTGTTAAGCGGGATTGGCAAAAAATACGGCATGACTTCAGCTCAGGTTATACTGGCATGGCTGAGGCAGAACGGCATTATCGCTATACCAAAGAGTGTTCATCAAAATCGCATTGCGGAAAACATAGCCTCGCAAAAATTCACGATTGATAAAGAAGATATGGCAGCTATTGATCAGTTGGATGAGATGAAGCCTTTGATACTGGATGTACGAAGCGTGGATGAAGTGTATCGCCTGCATGGCATAAAATTTGTACAGTGAGTGTATATCGGCGATTGAGGAGGAACTTAAAATGAAAGCAGTGAAATTGGCAAAAAAACTCAAAACAGGATTTATGCTGGGTATAGGCATAGTGATGTGTCTTGCCATGACAGCTTGCGGAGCACAGGATAGGGCTGATTCAGCTAAAAGCACATCGACGGCTGATACAGCGGTGCAGAGCAGTGTGAGTTCGGATGATTCAGGCAGCTCAGGCAATGAGGCAAAACGCATAAAAGTTTCAGATGCACAGGGTCATGAAGTCGTCTTTGAGCTAAACTCCGGCACGGCGGCTGAGAGCTTGTATGCGCAGCTGCCGTTGACGATAGCAGTGCAAGATTACAGCGATAATGAAAAGATTTTCTATCCCGATGCGCTCGATACGAGCAATGCTCCGCTGGCGGAAAATGCAGTCGGTACGCTTGCTTATTACGCGCCGTGGAAAGATGTTGTGATGTTCTATGGCGGATTTAACAAAAACAGCAGCTTGTTTGAATTGGGACATGCGGTGCAAGGAACAGAGATGATTGAGGAACTGTCGGGCAGCATTAAGATTGAGGCAGTGATTAGTGAGTAGTGGATAGTGGTTAGTGGGCAGTATTCAGTGGATAGTGTTTGGTGATAGATGGTAGGAGGGATTTTATGAATAGGATGAAATTCAATGTGGGCCAATGGCTGGCGGGGCTGGCTGTGGCAGTCAGTTTATTGTGGCTGCCGGTTTCTGGTTTGGCGGCGCAGCAGGGTGCTGTATTAAGCGGTGCAGAAAAGCAGGCGTATATCTCTGCACAGATGAATGATTTCTGGCAGAAGAAAAAGCCTATAGAAGCGTTTGCTGTGCCTGAGGGCTGGCAGTGGGAAAAGCTCAATGTCGATGGTGCAAGGGCGGAACTGTTCAAGGCTGAAGAAAAGCAGTCGGACAGAGTGCTGCTGCATCTGCACGGCGGCGGATATGTGGCGGGCTTGAATGATTTTTACCGCCGGGAGGCGTTGAAGGATGCGCAGCTGGCAGGGGCTTTCGCTGTGTACAGCGTTGATTACCGCTTGGCTCCGAAATATGTTTATCCTGCCGCATTGGAAGATGCAGTGAAGGTTTATCAAGGTATGCTGAAGCAGGGCATAGAGCCGAACAATATTATTGTGCTAGGTGATTCTGCCGGGGGCAATCTGGCTGTAGCTCTGTCTCTTTATTTAAAAGAGCATAGTCTGCCGCAGCCGGCGGCTTTGGTTTTGCAATCTCCTTGGGCGGATTTTGAGCATAAGCAGGGGACTTCGCGCTATTTTAATGAAGATAAAGACCAAGTGCTGGGCATCGGAACGCCGCTCAACGGCGCGGTAAAAAAACCGCTGTATGCAGGTGATCTGCCTTTAGATGACCCTAGGCTGTCGATTATTAATGCGGATTTATCAAGCCTGCCGCCGATGCTGATTCAAGCCGGAGGCAATGATCTTTTTTTGACGGAATGTCAAGAACTTGCTCAAAAGGCAGCGGCGGACGGAGTAAATGTTACGCTGAGTGTTTATGCAGGTATGCCGCATGACTTTGCTGTACTGTTGCCGCAGATGGATGACAGCTTAAAGTCCATGCAGGAAATACGAGCTTTTGCTGATAGATATACAGGAAAATAGGCTGAATTGTAGTTTATATATTGATTAGAGGAAGGAATGTATATTATGAAAAAATTTATTAGTGCTATGATGATAGGTACGGCTCTATTGAGTGCGGCAGGCTGTTCTGATGAAACGTCTTCGTCGAATGAAAGCAAAGATGCAGCACAGACGGCAAGTAGTGCAGAGGCGGCTTCGTCGGAAAATAATGCGGCCGGCAGCAAGGCTTTAGTAGTGTATTTTTCCTTCAGTGAAAATGCCGATCTGCCCGACGGTGCGGACGCATCGAGCAGGGCGAGCATAAAGCCCACGGCAGACGGAGTGATAGGCAATACGGGCGTTATCGCGCGCATGATACAGAAGGACACGAATGCCGATATCGTATCGCTCAAGACGGTGGACAAGTACCCGGCGGATTACGATGCTACGGTAAACCAGGCTAAAGAAGAAAAACAGTCCGGCGCGCGCCCGGCCTTGGCTACAAAAATCGACAACATTACCGATTACGATACAATTTTCGTCGGCTATCCTAATTGGTGGAGTGATATGCCGATGCCTGTCTATACATTCTTTGATGAATACGATTTGAGCGGCAAGAAAATAGTGCCGTTCGTAACGCATGGCGGCAGCGGTCTTTCTGACACGGTAGCAGCAATCAAGGATTTAGAGCCGAATGCCGATGTAGCAAAAGGATTTGCTGAAGCGGGCAGCAATGTGGATAATGCGCAGAGCGATGTCGATACATGGCTTAAAAGCCTTGGCTATTTAAAATAAAATGTTGATAGTTCTTTCATAGACTGTAGAAAGGAGATTGCCATGCCTGCAAAATTAATCGGCATATGGAAGCATAAATCAATATGGCTGTGCCTGCTGCTCATCATTATAATCAGCGTCAGTGCAGGCATGGTATACCGCAGTTTTTTCGTACTGCCGTATGAACAGCATGAAAAGACAGTATATGCGATGGATACGCAGATCACGCTGACGGCTTACGGAGCGAAAGGAGAGGCGGGGCTTGAGGCAGCGGAGCGGGAGATTTACCGCTTGGAAAAGCTATTGTCGGCGACGGATGAGCACAGCGATATCTACGCTGTAAACAAGAGCGGCGGCAGGGCTGTATCTGTCGATGAAGATACGGCTGAGGCTGTATCGTTTGCCTTGGAGATGGCGGGGAGGACAGGCGGTGCTTTGGAGCCGACGCTATATCCGATAGTCAAGGCATGGGGCTTTACCACAGGGCAGTACCGCATACCGTCTGATGATGAGCTGGCAGGGCTGCTCGGATTAGTCGATTATAAAAAAGTTTTTGTGCAGGGCAATACGATTTCTCTGCCCGAAGGCATGGAGCTGGATTTAGGTGCTGTGGGCAAGGGCTTTGCCGGTGATAAAGTGATTTCTTTATTGAAGGAAAAAGGCATTTGTTCAGCTCTGATAAATCTGGGTGGCAATGTTCAGGCACTAGGCACAAAGCCGGACGGCTCGAACTGGCGCGTGGGCATAAAATCGCCTGACAGCAGTGAGTATCTGGGTATAGTAGATATTGCTGACTGCGCAGTAGTTACTTCCGGGGCATATGAAAGATTTTTCATCGGAGCTGACGGCAGAAAATACGGCCATATCATCAATCCTGCTACAGGAAAACCCGTGGACAACGGAGTATTATCCGTTACGATAATCGCGCCGCAAGGCAAAACTGCCGATGCACTGTCGACGGCTATGTTCGTACCGGGCAAAGATGATGCGATAGCTTACTGGCAGGAGCACCGCGATTTTGAGATGATACTGCTGACTGCTGAGCAGGAGATTTATATTACAGAAGGCATAGCAGTTTCTTTTGAGCTTTTCGCCAGATATAACAATTTGAAGACGGTGGTGGTGCATTGATGGCAAGGTTAAAATTGTACGGCGGCATTTATCTGCTTTTGATGGTGCTGGCAGGCGGGATATATTTTTATTTTGCTCAGCACAGCCAAGATACAGTAGAAATTGTACAGGACGGAAAGATATTGCAGACGATTGACTTGTCAAAAGTCGATGAGCCGTATCAGTTTAAGGTAGAATATCAAGGTCATTACAATACCGTGTCAGTGCAGCGCAATGAGATAAGCATAGCTGATGCCGACTGTCCGGATAGGCTATGTGTACAGATGGGCGTGTTGAAGCATGATGCGCCGCCCATCGTCTGCCTGCCCAATCATTTAGTGATTCAGTTCGCCGGCGATAGCAGCGTGGATGCTGCGGCAAAGTGATGAAGGTAGGGAGTACTTATGGAATATAAATTCAATACAGATAAGCTAGTGCAGCTGTCTTTGCTGACAGCGCTGTCGCTGATAATCTTCATCGTGGAGCTCAGGCTGCCGAATCTATTGCCGTTGCCGGGCGTAAAGCTAGGGCTTGCCAATATCATAACCGTTTATGCCGTGTACCATTACAGTGCCCGCGATGTATTTTTGATGCTGACGGCGCGGATAATATTGGGCAGCGTATTCAGCGGCAGCATGGTATCACTGGCGTACAGTCTGTCAGGCGGTGTGTTCTGCTTGGCTGCAATGCTGCTATTGCGCCGCGGCGTGCCGGAAAAATATCTGTGGCTCAGCAGCATCGGCGGAGCCGTCTGCCACAATATCGGGCAGCTTGCCGCGGCTGCAGCTATCACAGGCACATGGACCATCATCGCTTATTTTCCGCTGCTGTTCATCGCAGGCACTATTGCAGGAGCTTTCACCGGAGGCTGTGCTCAGTTTATATCTAAAAGGCTCAAACTGCGAAAGCAGATAAGGTATGCGCAATAGGCATTGTTTGGTATTTTATATAAGTATTAGATATTATGCCTATGCTGTATTAGAATATAACTGAAATACAAAGAACGAAGGTGATATTTATGACAAAGGAAGAAGCTTGCAGCCGCTACAAGATACCGATGGAAATCCTCGATGAATACGAAAGATGGGGACTGTGCGGCGCGGTGAAAAAGGTCATGGGCGCGTGGCAGTATGACGATTCCGACCTGGAAAATCTAAGCCTGATCATGACGCTGCACGAGATTGGCTTTACGAGCGAGGAAACTGAAATGTATATGACGCTGCTGCTGAAAAAAGATAAAAGCACGGAAAATGACAGGCAGCGGCTGCGCATGCTCCAGAGCAAGCGAGGCGCTCTGCTCGACGAAATTCACTTCAAAGAAAAATACCTGTCCAGGCTCGACTATCTGGCCTATCAGATCGAGAAGGATAATAAGAACAAGAAAAGCAAAAGAAGCAGGTGCCGTGTCTGACACGTTTTAGTGCTATTGGTAAATAATTATTTTCGGGGAGGATTTTGGTGATGAACATCAGTGAAATTGCAAAAAAGACAAATATATCGACGGATACATTGCGCTATTATGAGCGCATCGGCTTGATTCCTCCCGTGCCGCGCAAGTCGAGCGGCATACGCATTTACGATGAACGTTTCGTGCAGTGGATCGAGATGATTCAGAACCTGAAATCAATCGGAATGCCGCTGGAAAAGATCATCGACTACATGGCACTGGCACAGCGGGGCAATGCGACTTCCACGCAGCGCAGGGATTTGATTGAAGAAATTCAGTCGGAGCTTAGGCAGAAGATATCGGCATTGCAGAGTATGCTAAGCCGGACGAATTACCAGCTGGACAATTACGAGGAAATCCTCCTGCCGCAAACGAGCGAGCTTATGCAGCATTGGCACACAGCCGTATGAATAAATTTATATCGAACTGCAAAACAGCAGCACTAAATTTGCATAGCTAAACTCGCTTCGCTCAGACATACCTCTGCAAATTTAGCACCGCTGTTTTCTGTAAAATAAAAAGTAAAGCTGCGAATTTTACAGCTTTACTTTTTTGAGTTATAGCATTTTATTTCAGGTCAGCCCATTTTTTCCAAGTGCCGTCAAAGATGTTTTTAATCTGATCTTTGGTGAGACCGGTCAATGGATTCTGTTTGCTGACAATGATAGCGATACCGTCGTGGGCAACAGCTGCTTTATTGAGCAGTTCACTTTCGTAATCCTTCAGCTCGCGCGAGGACATGGCGAGGTCTGCTTTGTGTTCCATGGCAGCGTTGATGCCGTCTGTGGAGTCGGTTACTTCAATGTCGATTTCGGCATTGGGATTGCGCTTGGCGTATCCTTCGGCAAGTGCCTTCATCAGCGGAGCCATGGAAGATGAGCCTGCTATCTTGACTGTGCCTGCCGACCGGTCGGAGAGAAATGTTTCAGCATTGCCCAGAGGTATAGCATAGTCGCCGATTATAGCCTGTCCTGCACCTTGAATGTAGGTCAGGAAATCCTGCGCGGCAGGGGAAAGCTCGCCGCTCCAGCACAGATAGTAATTGCGCGTCAGCGGATATTCATCTTTGCGGATGGTTTCCGGGGAAGGTGCTGTGCCGTCTACTGCAAGTATCTTTACGCCGTCTAGCTGCTTGACTGAGCTAAAGGCGGCGTAGGCGATGGCATCGGGGTCCTCACTGACTTTCTGCACGGCTTCGTCGGTGGATTTGACGATGGAGGCATCTTTTTCGCTGCTGCCGGTCAATGCTTCAAATTGAGCACGCGTACCGGAACCTTCTTCACGTGCTGTGGCGTGGATATCGCCCATGGAAGAAAGGTCGGGCAGTGATGAAGATTTGCCTCCGCAGCCGGCGATGACTGCCGCTGCGGCAATAGCGGCTAGAGCGATTAACCATTTTCGGCTCATCATTTGCTGCCTCCCTCGTCAGCGAAATCAGGTTTTTCCAAGTTGACAAATGCTGCATGGTCCATAGCTTCTTCAGCAATGCCGACACAGTTATCTGCCATTCTGTCCATAGAGTAAAGCATGGAAGCGTAATCTGTAGTCAATGAAGGGTCGCAGGAATTGTCGTGAACACGGTCGAGGTGGTTGCGGTAATACTGTTTTTGAATCTGGTGCAGTTCGTGGTTTTCAGTGGATACAGCCTTAGCAGCTTCTGCTTTGCCTTCTTTTACAGCGAGCATAGCCTGACTGAACATTTTCTTGCTGATGTCGAGGCATTCTTCAACTTCATTTATTGCGTTATCGGATAAGCCTTTGCCGTTTTGGCGGGCGTTGACGGTAAAATCATTCACTTCACCGCATCTGTCAGCGATGTGGTCGATGTGGTTTGCCACGAATAATAAGCCTGCTGTCTGTTCTGCCTGCCGGTCAGTGAGGCTGCCGCGGGAGAATAGATGTGTGATGTAATCTGCGATGGTATCTTGCAGAGCTTTTACGCCCTGATGGCTGTCATTAAATGCTGCGACAGCTTGGCTTTTGCCGGAGATAGAGTCGCGCAGCTTCGTCATCATATCGGTCGTCATGCCGGACAGATGTTCCAGTTCTTTAGAAACGAGGTACATAGCAGCGGAAGGCTGACCTAGTACTTTATTGTCGAGAAAATGCGGTTCGTAAGAAGTTTTTTCACTGGCATCTTCGCCGCGGATGATGAATTTGACGATTTTGACCATTACGGGAATCAAGGGCAGCCAGATGAGCGTCGCCGTGATGTTGAATGCCGTGTGCGCATTAGCGATCTGGCGGGCGATGATTTCAAGTTCGGGTCCTTTCGGGGAGATCCATGCCACAAACTGAGCGAAGAAAGGGATTATGCACAGGAATACGATACTGCCGGAGATGTTGAATACAGAGTGAGCCACAGCCGTGCGCTGTGCATTTTTAGACTGTCCGATGCAGGCCAAGAGAGCCGTGATGGTCGTGCCGATATTGTCGCCGAGTAGAATCGGAATCGCACCGGTGAGGCCGATGATGGAAGACACACCGTCAGGACCTGCCTGCGAAGCGAAGTTCTGAAGTACTGCGATGGTAGCAGAACTGGACTGTACGACGATAGTCATGCCTGCGCCGAGCAGCAGTCCGAGTATAGGAGTATTTGCCACCTGTCCCATCAGATCGACGAAGAACGGGCTCGTAGCCAGCGGTTTCATGACGTGCCCCATGATTTCAATACCTTCAAATAAGAGGCCGAAATTGAAGATTACAAGACCGATATTCTTGACGCGTTCCGTCTTGGCGATGAAATTCATCAAGAAGCCGACAAAGATGATCGGATAGATGTAGTTGGACAATTTAAATGCCATGAGCTGAGCCGTCATCGTCGTACCTATATTAGCACCGAAGATTACGGAAATAGCCTGCGGCAGCGTCATAAGGCGCGCACTTACAAAACCGATGACCATTACCGTGGTAGCCGAGCTAGACTGCAATACTGCCGTAACCAGCATACCGGCGAGTGCACCGAATACAGGGTTTTTCGTCAAAAGGCCGAGAATTTTCTTCATGCGCTCGCCCGCTACCTTCTGCAGCGAATCGCTAATGCCGTTCATACCATAGAGAAAGAGTGCAAGCCCGCCGATAAGGCCAAAGGCTATCTTCAGATTGGGATCCATTTTTCCACCTCATAAATTATTTCTTTTGAATACAAATTAAAAGTCCTATAAAAA
>CATYZV010000057.1 GCA_958415865.1 uncultured Selenomonadaceae bacterium | reverse complement strand
TATTTATTGTACCGCAAGTAGCTCCTCTACACGTAATAAGAATAGTGGGTTTTTCGTGATTATATTCATTGTAAAAGCCAATTATACCATTTGAGCCATAGACCGGAAACCCGCTTTCTTGTAATTGGTTCGTTGAGATAGTTTTCCATTGTTTTGGTGTGCATATATCTGTTAATTTTACTTTCATCTAAGTAATTCTCCCATTCCATCAATCTATTTATATGTATTATATCAAAAAGCACATATACAAAAAAGCAAATTCTATCTTGCTTTAAGCATAAAAAAACATGACGGTTTCTATAATGAATCGTCATGTTTTTTCATATCACTGTGCCAATGCTCTTTGGCGGATGTCTTTTAATGTGTTTTTGAGTTTTTCTTCGATTTTTGCTGTTAGCTGGTCTAGTTCTGATGAGTCGTAGGCGTATGTTACTTCCGGTATGCGCCTTATTCTTGCTTCTCCGAAGAATTCGTCGCGGAACATGTTGTAGTATATTATGAAGTTGCTTTCTATTTCAAAGTCGCAGTAGTCGATTACGACGTAGGAGCCGTTGATGACTTTGACGGGCTGGGCGGGGCTTATGAATAGATCAAAGCCTTCTAGCTGTTTTGGCAGCTTGGGGATGTAGTTCCATTCCATGATGTGCTTGTCGATGATGATGGAATTGATGTGTTCGGGGTGGAAGCTGGATAGGTCGCTCATGAGTATGTCGAATTTCTTTTTTAGTATTTTTTCTAGCTGTGCCAGGGATTCGGAGATGTATTCGATGGCGCAGAATTCTGTCAGCCCGATTACGACGAGGAGTTTGTATTCTTTCGTTTCTTCGTGGTAATAGACTTTGATGCTGCGGTGTGTGGCGGTGTTTTCGTAGCTGTAGATGTAGAATTTGTCGCCGTCTTCGCACATCATTCGCTTTAGGCTGAAGGTGTATATTTTTTCGGGGAGTTCTTTTAAATAAGCCCAGGCCGATAGTTCAGCCTGGACTTTTTCTAGTAATTGGGGTTTCATTTATTATTTGCCGGTGCGTCCGCGTTTTGTCATGGGTACGCCTTCATGGCAGAGGGGACATTCTTCGGGTTTGTAGGTGGTTACGTCGAGGTGGAGCAGTGCGTGTGCAGGTACGTCTTCAAATGTTGCCTTGCCGCCGCTTCTGTCTACGAGGAGGCCTACGCCTACGGGGATTGCGCCTTCTGCTTTTACTACGTCGATGACTTCGCGCACGGAGCCGCCGGTTGTTACGATGTCTTCGACGATTGCTACGCGTTCGCCGGGCTTGAGGCTGAAGCCGCGGCGGAATGCCATTTTGCCGTTTACGCGTTCGGTGAAGATTGCTCTTGTGCCGAGTGCCTTGCCGACTTCATGGGCCAGCAGGATGCCGCCGGTCATGGGTCCGACTACTGTTTCGATGTTTTTGTCAGCGAAGTATTCTGCTAAGGCTTTGCAGAGTTTTTCGGTGTATTGGGGATGCTGGAGTACGTTGAATTTTTCTACGTACAGGGGGCTGTGCAGTCCGGAGGTCAAGAGGAAATGACCTTCCATTATGGCGTGTGTTTCGAGCAGTAAATCTTTTACTTCCTGTTCTGTCATTTTATAACGCTCTCCATTTCTTTTAAGATGTTGGCGGCAGCTGCTACGGGGTCGGCTGCTGCTCTGATGGGTCTGCCGATTACGAGGTGCGACGCGCCGTTTCTCAGTGCCTGTGCAGGTGTGGCAACGCGGCTCTGGTCGTCGAGCGAGGAGCCTGCGGGGCGCACGCCGGGTGTTACGATGAGGAAATCTTCGCCGCAGACTTCGCGGATTGCCTGGGCTTCTTTAGGGGATGCTACTACGCCGTCTAGGCCTGCTTTTTTGGCGAGCTTTGCCAGGCGGACTACCTGTTCGCGTATCGGGGCTGTCTGGCCGAGGCCTGACCAGTCTTCGCTGTTGATGCTTGTCAGCACTGTGATGGCGATGACTTTGGGCTTTGGTATGCCGAGGTGCTCAGCTTCTTCGCGGACTGCTTCGCCGGCTTTTTTCATCATGGTGTAGCCGCCCCAGCTGTGGATCGTCATGATGTCCACGCCCTGGCGCAGCAGGGAGCAGAGTCCCTGCGCCACGGTGTTGGGGATGTCGTGCAGCTTGAGGTCGAGGAATATTTTTTTGTCGCGTTTTTTCAGTTCGTCGATTATGGAAGTGCCTACTGCGTAGAACAGTTCCATGCCTACTTTGTAGAAGGAAACTCTGTCGCCGAGTTCGTCGACGAGGGCGAGTGCTTCTTCTTGGGTGTGGAAATCGAGGGCGGAAATAAGTCTATCTTTTACCATTGAAATTTATTACCTCGTTTAATCAAGCTAATTCGTCGCCGCCGCCGATGTAATCCTGCAGGGCGAGGGAGTAGACAAGACGGCGTTCACGCATGAAGTCGAGTACGCGCAGTACTTCCCATGCCGTGTCGAGCGAGGTCAGGCAGGCGATGCCGTGTTCTACTGTTGCGCGGCGGATGCGGAAACCGTCTTTGGCGAATTTCTGGCCGGGGGTCTGGGTGGTGATTACCATGTTGATGCCGCCGGCTTTGATCATCTTGATGATGTCGCTGCTGTGTTCGTTGTTGAGATTCTTGTCGCGTTCGTGAACTTTGTAAACGCTGGAGGCTTCTACGCCGACTTCTTTGAGGGCTTTGGCTGTGCCTTCGGTAGCGGCGATCTTGAAGCCGAGTTCGGCAAAGGCGCGGCCGAGCTGTTTCATTTCTTCTTTATCTTTGTCTGCTACGGTGAACAGGATAGTTCCTTCGGTGGGGATGTTCATGCCTGCACCGGTGATAGCTTTGTAGAGTGCGCGGGAATAATGGTAGTCGATGCCCATTACCTCGCCGGTCGATTTCATTTCCGGGCCGAGCGAAATGTCTACGTCCTGCATTTTTGCAAACGAGAATACAGGTGCTTTGAGTGCTACGTAAGGCTTGGGCGGTACGAGTCCGGATTTGAAGCCGTATTCGCTGAGCTTGTGGCCGAGTGCTGCGCGGGTGGCAAGCTCTACCATGTTGATGTCCGTAACTTTGCTGAGGAACGGCACGGTGCGGCTGGAGCGGGGATTTACTTCGATTACGTATACATTGTCGTTGACGACTACGTACTGGATGTTCAAGAGGCCTTTTACATGGAGGTTGAGACCGAGGCGTTTCGTGTAGTCGATGATGGTGAAGATGACCTTGGAGGAAAGCGTCTGCGGCGGGTATACGGCGATGGAGTCGCCGGAGTGAACGCCTGCGCGTTCGATATGTTCCATGATGCCGGGGATTACTACAGTTTCGCCGTCGGAGATAGCATCTACTTCGACTTCCGTGCCCTGCATGTAATGGTCGATGAGGACAGGGTGGTCAGGCGTAACTTTTACGGCGCGTGCCATGTAGTCGCGCAGTTCTGCTTCGTTGTAGACGATTTCCATTGCGCGGCCGCCGAGTACGTAGGACGGGCGAACCATGGAAGGATAGCCTATCTGTTCAGCTGCTTTTACTGCATCTTCTACATTCGTAACGCTAGCACCCTGCGGTCTGGGGATATGCGTCTGTTCGAGCACTTCTTCAAAGCGTTCGCGGTCTTCTGCGCGGTCGATATCGTCGACGGAGGTGCCGAATACTTTTACGCCTGCTGCTTTGAGCGATGCAGCGAGGTTGATTGCCGTCTGGCCGCCGAACTGGACGATTACGCCTTCCGGTTTTTCCTTGTCGATGATGTTGAGCACATCTTCAGTCGTCAGCGGTTCAAAGTAGAGGCGGTCGGAGATGTCGAAGTCGGTGCTGACCGTTTCAGGGTTGTTGTTGATGATGATAGCTTCGATGCCCATCTTGCGCAGTGCCCATACGGAGTGAACGGAGCAGTAGTCGAATTCTACACCCTGGCCGATGCGGATAGGGCCGGAGCCGAGTACGATGACTTTGCGGTCATTCGTTACTTTCACTTCGTCTTCCTGAGCGTGGTAAGTGGAGTAGTAATACGGCGTTGCAGCTTCAAATTCAGCGGCGCAGGTGTCTACCATCTTGTAGCACGGCAGCAGGTTCATTGCTTTGCGCATAGCGCGCACTTCGTTCATGTCCTTGCCGACGATTTCGCCGATGGAGCGGTCAGCCAGGCCGTAGCGTTTTGCTTCACGCAGATTTTCTTCATTGAGGCCTTCGGCTTTCAGCCTGTTTTCCACGTCAGTGATGTGCTTGATGTGGCGCAGGAACCATTTATCGATCTTCGTTACGCTGTTGATCTTGTCCACGTCAGCGATGCCGCGGCGCATGATTTCAGCGATTACAAACAGTCTTTCATCGTTGATGCTGGAGAGGCGTGCCAGCAGTTTATCGTCGCTGAGATTGTCGAATTTGTCCATGTGCAGGCGGTTTACGCCGATTTCCAGCGAGCGCACTGCTTTTAAGAGAGCCGCTTCAAAATTGCGGTCGATGGACATTACTTCGCCCGTTGCCTTCATCTGTGTGCCGAGGGTGTGGTCAGCGTAGACGAATTTGTCGAACGGCCAGCGTGGGAATTTGACGACGCAGTAGTCGAGCGACGGTTCAAAGCAGGCTTTCGTCTTCTTCGTTACGGCGTTGGTGATTTCATCGAGCGTGTAGCCGATGGCGATCTTCGCGGAAACCTTGGCGATGGGGTAGCCCGTTGCCTTGGATGCGAGCGCACTGGAGCGGCTTACGCGGGGATTTACTTCGATTACGTAATACTGGTTCGTCTTGGTATCAAGAGCGTACTGAGCATTGCAGCCGCCTTCGATGCCGAGTTCACGGATGATGCGCAGAGACGCGCTGCGGAGCATCTGGTATTCGTGGTCGGTCAGCGTCTGGGACGGTGCTACGACAATGCTGTCGCCGGTGTGCACGCCTACGGGGTCGAGGTTTTCCATGTTGCAGACTACGATGCAGTTATCGTTGGCATCGCGCATTACTTCGTACTCGATTTCTTTCCAGCCTGCTACGCTGCGTTCGATCAGTACCTGGCCGATCATGCTGTACTTGAGACCGCGGATTACGATTTCGATCAGTTCGTCTTCATCTTCCGCAATGCCGCCGCCCGTGCCGCCGAGCGTGTAAGCGGGGCGCACGATGATGGGGTAGCCGATCTTGTTGGCAAATTCCACAGCGGAAGCCACGTCGTCGACGATGAGGCTTTCGGGGATAGGTTCGCCGAGCTTCTGCATCGTTTCTTTGAACAGTTCGCGGTCTTCGGCTTTTTCAATAGCCTTGAGCGAGGTGCCGAGCAGCTCTACATTGTATTTTTTCAAAATGCCTGCTTCGGCGAGCTTTACGGCGAGGTTGAGGCCTGCCTGTCCGCCGAGTGTAGCGAGCAGCCCGTCGGGGCGTTCTTTATTTAAAATTTCATCGAGAAATTCGACTGTCAGCGGTTCGATATAAACGCGGTCAGCGATGTCTTTATCCGTCATGATTGTAGCAGGATTGCTGTTTACGAGGACAACTTCAAGACCTTCTTCTTTGAGCGCGCGGCAAGCCTGTGTGCCTGCGTAGTCGAATTCAGCAGCCTGGCCGATGACGATAGGGCCGGAGCCGATGACCATTACTTTTTTCAGGTTTTGTTTCTTTGGCACTTAATTATTCCCCTTTCTGAAGCATCGTCCAAAATTGATCGAAGAGATACTGGTTGTCGTCCGGTCCGGGCGAAGCTTCCGGGTGGTACTGCACCGAGAAGATAGGCAGGTCTTTATGGCGCACGCCTTCCACCGTGCCGTCGTTGACGGAGATATGCGTTACTTCCAGCGGCGTATTCTTGAGCGATTCTTCATCTACGGCGTAGCCGTGGTTCTGCGAGGTGATGTGGACGCGGCCGGTAGCGAGGTTTTTGACCGGCTGGTTGGAACCGCGGTGGCCGAATTTCAATTTGTACGTATCAGCACCGAATGCCAGCGATATCAGCTGATGGCCGAGGCAGATGCCGAACGTCGGAACTTTGCCGGCGATCTTCTTGACTTCAGCGATGATTTCCGGCAGGTCTTTGGGGTCGCCGGGGCCGTTGGAGAGGAACAGTCCGTCGGGATTCATTGCCATGACTTCTTCAGCTTTCGTAAAAGCAGGCACTACTGTCAGATCGCAGCCGAGAGCGTGCAGCGAATCGAGGATGTGTTTTTTGATGCCGAAGTCCATTACTACGACGTGCGGGCCGCCGGGATTAGCGATCTTGTACGTTTCAGGCGTGGTAACGATCTTTACGACTTCGCGCGGAATGGGATTTGCCATCAGAGCGTCGATTTCTGACTGCGTTGCCGTATCGGGGACGAGCACGCCTTTCATAGCACCGGCAGAGCGGATGTGGCGCGTGATAGCGCGCGTATCGACGTTGTAGAGGCAGGGAATGTCCTGCGCTTTGAGCCAGTCGCTGAGTTCTTCTTCTTTCTGCCAGTTGCTGCCGATGTCGCAGAGTTCACCGATTATAAAGCCGTTGAAGAAACATTTGCGCGACTGATTGAATTTCTTCGCTGCGCCGTAGTTGCCGATCAGAGGATAAGTCAGCGTTACGATCTGGCAGCAGTAGGAAGGGTCGGTCAGGATTTCCTGATAGCCGGTCATACCGGTATTGAATACGACTTCACCGTAGACGTTTTTAGCGTCGAGCATATCGCCGTGGAATACGGTTCCGTCTTCTAATATCAATTTGCCTTTCAAAAGAGCACCTCCAAAAAATTAAGGCTGTTATGCTAAAACTTCGCCATCTTTCATAACTATTTTGCCGTCGACGATGGTCATGACAGCTTTGCCTTTGAGCTTTCTGCCCACGAACGGGCTGTGCGAGCCGCGAGTGTAGAACTTAGCCGCATCGACCGTCCATTCCAGCTCAGGGTCGAAGACGACTACGTCTGCTGGTGCGCCCTGTTCGAGCACGCCGCGCTTGCCGCCGAAGAATATCTTGCCGGGCATATAGCTCATTTTATTTACGAGTTCGGGCAGAGAAATTTTATCTTTGTGATACAGATCCGTTAGGAGCACGCCCAGAGCCGTTTCAAGGCCGGGGAAGCCGCTCGGTGCGAATTTGTATTCTTTGTCTTTTTCTTCCTGTGCGTGCGGGGAATGGTCGGTGGCTATCATGTCGATAGTGCCGTCCTTCAAGCCTTCCAGTGCCGCTTCAATGTCGGCTTTGCCGCGCAGGGGCGGATTTACTTTCGTGCAGGAATCAGTAGGATCTACCATTTCATCCGTCATCGTCAGATGGTGCGGCGTAACTTCCGCCGTAACGTGCACGCCGCGTTTTTTCGCCCGGCGCACCATGTCGATGGCATTTTTGGAGCTGATATGGCAGATGTGAATCCAGGCATCAGCGTATTCCGCCAAGAGGATTTCGCGCATTACGGCGATGTCTTCCGCTACGGTCGGGCGGCCTTTCATGCCCAGCATAGCAGAGCGGTGGCCTTCGTTCATAACGCCTTCAGCTACGAGGCTGCTTTCTTCAGCATGGGAAGCGATCGCCTTGCCGAACGTGCGCGCATAATCCATCGCATTTAGCATCAATTTGCTGTTGTTGTCAAAATGACCGTCGTCAGATAAGAAGATTATGCCGGCATCGACCATGTCGCCGATTTCAGCCAGTTCATTGCCTTCCTGCTTCTTCGTTACTGCGCCGACGATTTCAATGTGGACCACGCCCGCTTCTTCAGCGCGCTTTTTCATGCCTAAGACGAGAGCAGCATTATCGACTACAGGTTTCGTATTCGGCATCGTAGCCACCGTAGTGAAACCGCCTGCTGCCGCTGCCCTGGAGCCGGAGCCGAAATCTTCTTTTGCTTCCTGGCCCGGTTCGCGCAGATGCGTGTGCATATCAATGAAGCCCGGTGCTACCACTTTGCCCGCAGCGTCGATGACCTGAGCACCGTCTGCCGCCAGGTTTTCACCGATGGCTGTTACTTTGCCGTCCTCGATCAGCACATCGCTCACAGCGTCAAAATCCTTGCCGGGGTTGATGACGCGGCCGCCTTTTATCAGCAATTTCATTGTTCTCTACCTCCCGTTAAAGTCAAAGTTAAGAGTGCCATGCGCACGGCTACGCCGTTTTGAACCTGATCCTGAATAGCCGAATGAAGCCCGTAAGCCACTTCCGGCGAGATTTCCACGCCCTTGTTCATAGGACCGGGATGCAGCACGAGCACATCGTCCTTGGCAAGAGCCAGACGCTGTTTATTAAGCCCGAAAATGCGAGCGTATTCGCGCAGCGACGGGAACAGACCCGACTTCATGCGTTCCAGCTGGATTCTAAGCACATTGATGACATCAGCATTTTCGATCGCATCTTCCACACGGTCATGCACGAAAATACCCGGTTCATCCGCCAAGAATCGCGGCAGCAGGGATTTCGGGCCGGCCAGATGCAGCTCAATGCCCATCTTGCGCATACCCCAGATATCACTTCTGGCAACGCGGCTGTGCAGGATGTCGCCGATCACAGCCACCTTCAAGCCCTTGAGCGTGCCCTTGTGCTGCCTTATCGTGAACAGATTCAAAAGACCCTGAGACGGATGAGCATGAGCACCGTCGCCCGCATTGATGATGACCGGGCTGACTACCTTCGTCGCATACTCAGCCGCACCTTCCGCACTGTGGCGCATGATGATAGCATCAACACCCATATCCTCGATCGTCAGCAGCGTATCGCGCAGGCTTTCGCCCTTGATAATGCTGCTTGTGCTCGACGTGATATTCACCACATCCGCACTGAGATATTTGCCCGCAAGCTCAAACGACGTGCGCGTCCTCGTACTAGCTTCATAAAACAGAGTAACGACCGACTTGCCTCTGAGCGTCGGCAGCTTCTTGATGTCGCGGTGAAGGACATTCTTCATCTCTTTCGCCGTATCGAGCACCAATTCAATCTCTTCCGGGGAAAAATACTCAAGTCCGAGAATATTCTTGCCGCGCAGCGAAACATTGTTTTTAGCCAAAACATTCACTCCTTCGCAAAATTAAATCCAAGCTGATATCAAAAAAAGCCTTCCCATGCCAGCCATGCCGAACACAAGAAAGCTTTCAATAAGCGCAATATAAAGATATATAGTGCTCCCTTTCGACCTCGCTGGATTCTATTAAAGGGCTATATT
>CATYZV010000056.1 GCA_958415865.1 uncultured Selenomonadaceae bacterium | reverse complement strand
GTGTGCTTATTTACAAACAGCAGTTACATATACAATAAATTTCTTAGAATAAATAAACTGGAGGTTTTTTCTCACAATGAACGTTACCACAGAAAAACTCGAAAATCACAAAGTAGTACTCACGATTGAAGTACCGGCTGAAGAACTTGATAAAGCCATTAAAGCTGCCTGCAAATCCATCGCTAACCGTGTGAACATCCCCGGCTTCAGAAAAGGTCATGCTCCGCGCCGCATCCTCGAAATGAACATCGGCAAAGAAGCTATCCTCGAAGAAGCATTCGACCGCGTAGCACAGAAAGCATTTGACGAAGCATTAAAGCAGGAAGGCGTTGAACCGGTAGATCAGCCCGAAGTTAAGCCTGAAACGCTTGAAGAAGGTAAAAACGTAGTATTCAAAGCTACTTTCACCGCTTATCCGGAAGTTACGCTCGGCGAATACAAAGGCCTCAAAGTTGCTAAAGACGCTGTAGAAATCACTGACGAACAGGTAGAAAAACAGGTCGAAAACATCATGAGCCACCATGCAAAAATGGTAGAAGCTGAAGTTGATGCCGCTGTTAAAAACGACGACTTCATCACTTTGGACTTCAAAGGCGAAGTTGACGGCGAAGCATTTGCCGGCGGCGAAGGCAAAGACTATCCTCTGCAGATCGGTTCCCATTCCTTCATCGAAGGCTTTGAAGATCAGCTCGTAGGCTGCAAAGTCGGCGAAGAAAAAGATGTAAACGTAACTTTCCCGGAAGAATACCATGCTAAAGAACTGGCTGGCAAACCGGCTGTATTCCACTGCAAAGTAAACAGCATCAAGCACAAGGAAATGCCCGAACTGACGGATGAATTCGTAAAAGAACACACTTCTTACGAATCCATTGAAGACATGAGAGCTAAACTGCGCACGAACCTCGAAGAAAACGCTAAGCGCGAAGCTGAAACGAAACGCCGCAACGAAATTCTGAAACAGGCTACGGACAACACGACTGTTGATGTGCCGGAAGTAATGGTGCAGCAGCGCGTAAGCAACATGATTCAGGAACTGGCTGTAAACCTCGAAAACCAGGGCATGAACCTCGACGCTTACCTCCAGTACACGAAGATGGACATGGACAAGCTGCGCGATCAGTACAAAGAAACGGCTGCCATCGCTGTCAAGACTGACCTCATGCTCGACGCTGTAGCAAAAGCTGAGAACATCAAGGTTGAAGACAAAGACATCAATGCTGAAATCGCTATGCTGGCTGCAACTTACGGCACGACTCCGCAGGAAGTTGCTAAGATCATCAAGAAAAACCGCAGCATCGGCAACCTCGTGGCAACCGTTATGCACAAAAAAGCAGCTAACTTCGTAATCGACAGTGCTGTAGAAGCATAAGATAGACTGCTGAAATATATTAGATTAAAGAGTATCTGCAGGTTCAGAGCGGCTCGTCCGGCTGCCTGCAGATACAATGCTATAAGGGGTGAATTTTTATGAATTACGTTCCTATGGTAGTTGAACAGTCGGCGCGCGGTGAACGTGCCTACGATATCTACTCGCGCCTTTTAAAAGACCGCATAATCTTTCTCGGCGGCCCGATCGACGACAATGTAGCTAATGTCATCATCGCTCAGCTGCTGTTCTTGGAATCAGAGGATCCGGACAAGGACATCCATCTGTACATCAACAGCCCCGGCGGCGTGGTTACGGCAGGCCTTGCCATCTACGATACCATGCAGTACATCAAGCCCGATGTATCGACCATCTGCCTCGGTCAGGCAGCGAGCATGGGAGCCGTGCTGCTGGCAGCCGGAGCAAAGGGCAAACGCTACTCTCTGCCGTATTCGCGCATCATGATTCATCAGCCGCTCGGCGGAGCACAGGGCCAGTCCACTGATATTCAGATACAGGCACGCGAAATTCTGCGCCTGCGCGAAATCATCAATGAGATCTTCCATGAACACACCGGCCAGGATGTGGAAAAGCTCACCGAAGATACGGAACGCGACAATTTCATGTCGGCAAAAGAAGCTAAGGCTTACGGCCTCATCGACGAAGTAGTGGTCCGTCCCAAGAGTGGTAAGAAAAAATCGTAATGTACCGTTAGACGAAGAGGTGTATTAATGCTGAAATTCGGTGATGATAAAGGACAGATGAAGTGTTCATTCTGCGGCAAAACTCAGGAACAGGTCAGAAAGCTCGTGGCAGGGCCCGGTGTTTACATCTGTGATGAATGCGTCCGTCTTTGCAGCGAGATCATCGAAGAAGAAGTCGGCACTGCCCAGCCGCTGGGGCTTCGGGATGTGCCCACGCCAAGAGAGATCTACGATGTCTTGAATCAGTATGTGATTGGGCAGGATGAGGCCAAAAAGACACTCTCCGTCGCGGTCTACAATCACTATAAGCGCGTCAACAGGCAGATTCGCCCTGAGGATGTTGAACTGCAGAAGTCGAATATACTGATGCTGGGTCCTACAGGCAGCGGCAAGACGCTTTTAGCGCAGACGCTGGCAAAGATACTGAACGTTCCGTTTGCCATTGCAGATGCTACCTCGCTGACAGAAGCAGGATATGTAGGCGAAGATGTCGAAAATATCCTATTAAAGCTGATTCAGGCATGCAACTATGATATTGAAAAAGCTGAAAAGGGCATAATCTACATCGACGAGATCGACAAGATAGCCCGCAAAGCAGAAAATCCGTCCATCACAAGAGATGTATCGGGTGAAGGCGTACAGCAGGGCCTGTTGAAAATCCTTGAAGGTACGATTGCCAATGTGCCCTCGCAGGGCGGCAGAAAGCATCCGCACCAAGATCTATTGCAGATCGATACGACGAATATACTATTCATCTGCGGCGGTGCCTTCGATGGCTTAGAAAACATCATTGATGCGAGATTGGGCCATAAGAACATGGGCTTCGGTGCCGATGTCAAGAGCCGACAGCGTCAAAACACAGGCGAGCTGTTAAAGCACGTATTGCCGGAAGACCTCATGAAAAACGGGCTTATCCCTGAATTCATCGGCCGCGTGCCGGTGGTGGTTACGCTGGAATCGCTGACGGAAGACGCGCTCGTCGACATCCTTGTCAAGCCGAGAAACGCGCTCGTCAAGCAGTACGATACACTGCTCGGCATGGACGGCGTAAAGCTCAGCTTTGACGATGATGCACTGCATCTGATAGCACAGGAAGCCTTAAAGCGCAGAACAGGTGCCAGAGGCCTTCGCGCCATCTTGGAAGATGTCATGCGCGACGTGATGTTTGAAGTGCCTTCTGAGCACGGAGCCGTTTCCTGCCGCATAACGAAAGATGCTGTGAAAAAGAAAAAGAAACCCGTGATAACGTATGCCGAAAAGGCAAAGCTCAAATGAGCCTAGATTATACCGGGATTAGATATAATAATGCCAATTTAGAGTTGCTGCAAGGCTGAAATCACCGGCAGCAGCTCTTTTTATATTAAAATGAAAAATTTACTAGAAGAAATGAGGAGGAGTGCTCTAGTGGGAAAAAAACTTACATTGAGTTTTCTGCCGCTGCGGGGAATGGTATTGTTTCCCAACAACGGTGCTCATATCGATATAGGCCGTGAGAAATCCGTAGCGGCATTAGAAGAGAGCATGGCACATGACAGATACATCATGCTCTGCACGCAAAAGAGCATAGATACGGAAGAACCGACGCTGGATGATGTATACGATATCGGCACTGTCTGCAAGGTGCAGCACGTGGCAAAATTGGGCAACGGCATCATGCGTGCTCAGATAGAAGGTATGTACAGGGCAAGGATTTTGGATTTCCGCGACGGCAATTCATTCATTGAAGTAGATGTCGAAGAAATCGACGAAGACAAGACGGAAGGCAAAGAGCTGCAGGCTTTGATCCGCGCCTGCATCACCAAGTTTGAAGACTGGGTAAAGCTCAGCCACAAGATACCGGCTGAAGTCATGATCGCTATCAATGTGGCGATGGATGACGGCAATATTCTCTGCAACGTCATCACTAATCATCTCAACTGCAATTTCGACGAAAAGCAGCATATTCTCTCGACCATCGGTCTGAAGGAACGCTTAGAGGAATTGTACCGCCTGCTCCAGAAGGAAACCGAGATAATGGAGCTGGAAAATAAGATAGTCGTCGATGTCAACAAGCAGATGTCCAAGATTCAAAAGGACTACTACCTGCGCGAACAGATCAAGGCGATAAACAAGGAACTCGGCGAAGGCGACGAAATCACCGAAGCTATCAGCGAATACCGCGAAAAGATGGAAAAAGGCGATTATCCGGAAAATGTAAAGGCAGAACTGGAAAAATCGTTCAAGCAGCTCAACCGCACCAGCCCGTCCTCGCCGGAAATGGGCGTGCTGCAAAATTACATCGAATGGCTGCTCGATCTGCCGTGGAATAAAGAAAGCTCTAAGGCGGCAGATATCAAGGAAGCGGCGAAAATCCTCGACGAAAGCCATTACGGACTGGAAAAAGTCAAAGAGCGCGTGATAGAATACTTAGCTATTAAAACGCTGTCTCCGAACATCAAAGCACCTATAATCTGCCTCGTCGGCCCTCCGGGCGTGGGCAAGACCTCGATAGCCTCTTCCATTGCCAAGGCCCTCGGACGCAAATTCGTGCGCTCATCTCTGGGCGGCGTGCGCGATGAAGCAGAAATCCGCGGCCACCGCCGCACTTACGTCGGAGCAATGCCGGGCAGAATAATCGAAGGCATCAAAAATGCCGGCAGCAAAGACCCGCTGTTCCTGCTCGATGAAGTCGACAAAATGGCATCGGATTACCGCGGCGACCCGGTGTCAGCATTATTGGAAGTGCTCGACCCTGAGCAGAACAACACCTTTTCCGACCATTACATCGGCCTGCCGTTTGATCTGTCCAAGGTAATGTGGATAATCACGGCAAACGATATCGGCAATATTCCGCGCCCGCTGCGCGACCGCATGGAAATCATCACACTGCCCAGCTACACCGAAGTGGAAAAGCTGCACATCGCTAAAGAACATCTGCTCGACAAGGTAAAACGGGAAAACGGGCTGAAAAAATCGCAGGTCATAATCCCTGAAGACGTGATCAAAAAAGTCATATCTGACTACACGCGCGAAGCCGGCGTGCGCGAACTGGAACGCCAGCTCGCCAAGATATGCCGCAAAGCAGCCTACAAGCTCGTCAATGAAGGCAAGAAATCCGTGCGCGTTACGCTCAAGAGCTGTAAAGAGTTCCTCGGCAAAGAAAAGTACATGGACACTCTGGCGGAAAAAGAACCGCAGGTCGGACTCTGCACCGGTCTTGCCTGGACGGAAGTCGGCGGCGTTATCCTGCCGGTGGAAGTGAGCGTCCTAAAAGGCAAGGGCAGCCTTATATTGACGGGACAGCTCGGCGATGTCATGAAAGAATCGGCGCGCGCTGCCCTGACTTACATCAGAAGCCGCTCGGAAATGCTCAAGCTCGATGATAAATTCTACGAGGACAAGGACATTCATATTCACTTCCCGGAAGGCGCAGTGCCTAAAGACGGCCCGTCCGCCGGCATAACGATGGCAACCGCTATGGTCTCCGCCCTGACCGGCAGAAAAGTCCGCTCCGATGTAGCCATGACAGGTGAAATAACGCTGCGCGGCAGAGTACTGCCCATCGGCGGGCTAAAGGAAAAATCCATGGCGGCTTACCGTGAAGGCATCTACACCGTCATAATGCCCAAGCGCAATGAACGCGACCTCGACGATATTTCCAAAGAAGTAAAGGATAAAGTCAAATTCATACCCGTTTCCAGCATGGATGAAGTGCTCAAATACGCACTGGTGGACAAATGATGGATAGACAGCAGAATATGGATAAGAAGCCGGCCGATGTCATCAACATCATAAGAGCTAAATACATCGCCTCAGCTGTAAAGCTCAGCCAGTACCCGGAAGAAAAACTACCGCAGGTGGCATTCATCGGACGCTCTAACGTCGGCAAATCCTCGCTGATCAACTCCCTGACGCGCGTGCACAATCTCGCGCGCGTCAGCGGTCAGCCGGGCAAGACGCAGACGATAAACTTCTTTGAGCTTACGGCAAAAATCATCGAAAGCGGCGAGCTAAAATTATTCCACCTCATCGACCTGCCGGGCTACGGCTACGCCAAGACAGGACAGAAAAACCGCCGCCAGTGGGAGAAATTCATCGAAGAATATTTTCTGAATTCCAAAGAACTGAAATTCGTCTGCCAGCTCATAGACATACGCCATGAACCGATGGCTTCAGATTTGAAGATGTTCAAATGGTTTCTCGACAACAATATTCCCGTGCTCATAATCGCCACTAAAGCCGATAAAATCAGCCGCGGAGCCGTGGCAAAGCAGACGGCGCAGATAAGGCGTGCCCTCGGCATAAAAGGATTGGACATCCTGCCGTATTCTTCCAAAAAAAATGAAGGGCGTTCAGATTTGCTTGACGTGATATTCCAAAATTTGTTAAAATAAAGCGTAGATAAAACGAATTAAGATTAGCAATACAAATGAGGAATGAATCTATGCTTACAGCTTTTGACAAAGAGCTATTGAATATCATCCAGCGCAATCTGCCCATCTCCGAACGCCCGTTTCGGGATTTGGCACAGCAGCTGGGCACGACAGAAGACGACGTGATCGAGCATCTGCGCCGCCTGAAGAAAGACGGCTACATTCGGCGCATCGGGCCGTTCTTCGACTCCGGCAGGCTGGAGTACAAAGGAACGCTCGTAGCACTGAAAGTCAAAGACGGCTATATGGAGTCCGTAGCCGAAGCCATCAACAGCTATCCCGGCGCGACGCACAATTACCAGCGCGAAGGAGAGTACAATCTCTGGTTCACCCTGCTGACTCACAGTGAGGAGAAGCGCGCGCAGATTCTCGATGAGATCAAGGCACTGCCGGGCGTAGAAAAACTCATGAATCTCGTATCGAACAAGAAGTACAAGATAAACGTGCAGTTCAAGCTGAAATGAGCGGAGGGCGAAAGATGGATACATTAGATAAACAGATAATAAGAGCCATGCAGGATGAATTTCCGCTCGTCAAAGAGCCGTACAAAGAAATTGCCGCAAAGCTCAATATCACGGAAGACGAATTATTAAAACGCCTTCAGGCGTATAAAGCAGACGGCAGAATCCGCAAGATGGGAGCCGTGCTGCGCCACGTCGAAGCAGGCTTTCGCGCCAATGCCCTATGCGCTTGGGTCGTGCCGCCG
The DNA here is from genome assembly GCA_958415865.1 of uncultured Selenomonadaceae bacterium. GTDB lineage: Bacteria > Bacillota > Negativicutes > Selenomonadales > Selenomonadaceae > Megamonas. Next base: position 1,928 of record CATYZV010000056.1, on the reverse strand, counting down.
CAGCAGCTCGACGAAACGGCAAAGCGGTTTGCAGCCATGCCCATGGTATCGCACTGCTACGACCGCAACACCATGCCGGACTGGCCTTACAATATGTACACGATGATTCACGCCTGCACGCGCAGCGAATGTGAACAGACGGCAAAGCAGCTCGCCAAAGAAAACAACCTGACGCAGTACGTCATGCTCTACAGCGTCAAGGAATGGAAAAAGACGAGTATGCGCTACTTCGACGAACGCGAAGACGAAAACGTAAATTGAATTGACATAAATAAGAGCGGCGGTACTACATAACCGCCGCTTTTTTTAGTATAATAATCAATGTAACAGTATAAATAAATAATTGAAGGTGAACGTATGATTTCAGAAAAAATGTATGAACTCGGCACCAAAAAATCCACCATCCGCACCATCTTTGAATACGGACGCAAACGAGCTGCCGAAGTCGGCGAAGAAAACATCTACGACTACAGCCTCGGCAATCCCAACGTACCCGCGCCGGATTTCGTCAAAGAAGCAATAATCGAAATACTAAACGACGTAGAACCCTGCGCCGTGCACGGCTATACCATTGCCCCCGGCAATCCCGAAGTGCGCGAAGTACTGGCAAAAGACATCAACAGACGCTTTGGCACGAACTTTGCCGGCAGAAACTTGTTTTTAACGGCAGGAGCAGCCGCAGCCATCACCGTTACATTCAAAGCACTCTGCGAACAAGGCGATGAATTCATCACCTTTGCACCGTACTTCCCCGAATACAAATGCTTCGTCGAATCCGTCGGCGGAAAGCTCAACGTCGTCCCCGCCAAGACAGACGACTTCCAGATACGCTTTGATGAATTTGAACAGATGATAACGCCCAAGACGAAAGCCATCATCATAAACTCCCCCAACAACCCCAGCGGAGCAGTCTACTCAGAAGCCACCATCAAAAAACTAGCAGACCTCCTGCGCCAAAAAGAAGCACAGTACAAACACCCCATATTCCTGATCAGCGACGAACCCTACCGCGAAATCGTCTACAACAACGCAGAAGTCCCCTACCTCACAAAATACTACGACGATACCATCGTCTGCTACTCCTACAGCAAATCCCTCTCCCTGCCCGGCGAACGCATAGGCTATATCGTAGTGCCCGACGAAATCGCCGACTTTTCCAAAGTATACGGAGCCATCGCAGGCGCAGCACGCGTACTGACCCACGTCAACGCACCCTCCCTGTTCCAGCGCGTCATAGCAAAATGCGCCGGCAGACAAGGCGACATCTCCACCTACGAAAAAAACTGCAATCTGCTTTACAACGGCCTGATCGAAGCAGGCTTTAAATGCGTAAAACCCCAAGGCGCATTCTACCTCTTCCCCCAGTCCCTAGAACCCGACGACTACGCCTTCTGCAAAAAAGCACAAGAATACGACCTGCTCCTAGTCCCCGGCAGCGACTTCGGCTGTCCCGGCCACTTCAGAGCCTCGTACTGCATCAAGACAGAAACCATAGCAAAATCCCTGCCCGTATTCAAGAAGCTGGCTGAGGACTACAAGAAAAATAAATAAGAAGCTCAGCATATTGTAAAGAAAGCTGGCTATTCATCAGAAATAGAATCGTTTCTACATGAATAGCCGGCTTTTTGTTATGCAAAAAAATGTCAGAATAATGCCGTAATTTTTCATATAACATATACTTTAACGAAACTTTCTTTTTGATTAGTACGGACAAGGATTTATCTTATTTTGTGAGCTGCTGATTTGACAGCTATAGTGGATTTCCTGATAGATTACTATATTCTTTGTGCTAGTTAAAATTTAACTTTTGAATTGTATATACCAAAAAACATTGTTCCAGCCTATATATGAATCCTGAAAGCGTTCTTACTCGAATTTCCTCTATACTAAATAGACTATTTAACTTTGAGAATACACATTCAATGTAT
>CATYZV010000055.1 GCA_958415865.1 uncultured Selenomonadaceae bacterium | reverse complement strand
GCGTTTAAACGTTAAAATTCTGTAAAGATGAATTAAAGAAAAGGAAGAGGATAACGATGGCTTTTTTAGATAAGCTAGGTAAAATGCAAAAATGCTGGTGTCTGCTTATACTGGCAATCATACTGGAAGTAACGGGAACATCCCTGATGAAATTTTTCTCCAATATCGGCAGCAGTGAAGGCTACATACTGATGATACTGTTCATCAGCTGCTCTTATCTGTCGCTTAGCAAGGCAGTTATAAAAATCCCTATCAGCACAGCGTATGCCGTCTGGGAAGGCGTAGGCCTCGTGCTCACGGCATTCGTGGCGTACTTCATATTCCACGAAACGATGACCCTGACAAAACTTTTAGCCTTCAGCGTCATACTCTGCGGACTATTTTTAATCAAAAAAGGCACGGTAAAAACCGAAGACGACAACGAAAGCGGGGCGAAAGCAAATGACTGATGCAATGCTCGCCACACTCCTGATCATCGGCTCCGTCGTATCCGATGTGCTCGCCAATGTCTTTTTGAAAAAATCGCGCGGCTTCAAAATAAAAAAATACGGCTTTGCAGCCATAGCCTTCGTAGGCGCGGCATTCCTGTTCTTAGCCAAAGCGATCTCCGTCATAGACCTCAGCATAGCCTACTCACTATTCGGAGCATTCGGCCTGCTGCTGACCACTATGGTCGATAAAATATTCTACGGACTCAAGATAAAACCGGTCGGCGTTCTCGGCCTGGGCATGATGATTGCCGGCATAGTTCTAGTAAAGATGGTGTAATAATTCATTGAAAAACAAATCATATAAAAATATAAGTACAGCCCTGAGTAAGATCTCGCTTATTCAGGGCTGTTTTGCATTTTATAGAAGCTCGTATAAAATTACGGTGCTGGCGAGGCGTATTTTGTCGCCGGGGCAGAGGCAGAAGCCTGTTATCTGCCTGTCATTGACGTAAGTGCCGTTGAGACTGCCTGCGTCGTGGAGGATGTGCCTGCCGTTTTCAAAGGCGATGTAGGCGTGCAGGCGTGATACGTTGGGATCGGTAACGATAAATTCATTTTTTTCGCGCCTGCCGATGTGGACTTGGCGGTCGCCTATTTCGAGGTAAGAGTCTTTGTCGGGGCCTTCGATGACGGTCAGTGAGGCGAGTTTCAGCTCTTGGGAGATGCGCGGCGACTTGACGAGCTGTTTTAAATCGTCTTGGGGCACGATGATGGTGCCTTGGTCTAGCTCGGTGGTGTTTTCTGATACGCTCTGAACGGTGATGGGCTTGCTGAAGGAGGCTTTGATGTCGCACATGCCGAGTTTTAAATCAGGTGATTTCAGTATGTTCAGCGTCAGTTTGTGTGCCATGAAGAAGTCTTTTTCGATGACTGCTTTGCAGAGGTAGAGCTTGAGCTGTTTTTTGACTTCGGGTTTGTTTAGTTCGGCAAAGTCGGCTTCACTCATGGTGATCACGAAGCTGTCGGGAACGAAGATAGCGCGGTTTAGGCGTTTTTGGCGGCGCAGCAGCACGCGGTCGAGCATTTTCTGCAGCTCCGGTATCTGGAGCTGGCTGGAGAATTTGCGGTTGAAGAAGCCTTCGATATTTTTTTCGAGAAAATCTTCCATGCGGGAGAATATCATATTAAATCATCTCCGTGATTTGTAGCGATTGTTATTTCAAATGGCGGTTGCGCAGCTGTCCGCAGGCTGCCTGTATGTCGGTGCCCATTTCTTGGCGGACGGTAGCTGTAAGACGGTGGTCGTTCAGGTACTTGGCAAAGGCTTTGATGCGGGCGGCGGAGGGACGGCTATAGTCGCGTTCTTTGACGGGATTGATGGGGATAAGATTGACGTTGGCGAGCTGTCCGCGCAGCAGGTGGCAGAGCTGAGCGGCTTCGCTGATATTGTCGTTGTACTTATCAATTAAAATGTATTCGTACGTAACGCGGCGTTTTGTTTTTTTGGCGTAATGCACGGCGGCGGCGATCACATCTTTGAGCGGATAATGCTTGTTGATGGGCATCAATGCTGTGCGCAGTTCATCATTGGGCGCGTGCAGGGATATGGACAGCGTGATGGGGATGTCTTCTTGCGCCAGTTTTTCAATGCCGGGCACTATGCCGGAGGTGGAGACGGTTATATTGCGAAAGCCTAAGTTCAAGCAGTACGGCTCATGCACTAGGCGGATGAAGTTCACTACGTTGTCATAATTGAGCATCGGTTCGCCGGAGCCCATTATCACGATGTTGTTTATCTGCTCGCCGCTTTCGTTTAATAGCTCTTGGATGAACATCGCCTGTGCGAGGATTTCGCCGGTGGTGAGATTGCGGGCCATGCCGTGCAGGGTGGAAGCGCAGAAGGTGCAGCCCATGTTGCAGCCTGCCTGCGAGGATACGCAGATGCTGTTGCCGTAATGCTGGCGCATCAGCACTGTCTCTACGCCTGTGCCGTCAGAAAACTGCAATAAGAATTTCGTCGTCCTGCCGTCGGCAGAGTCGAGGCGGTCGCAGGAGGCGGCGCGTTCGATGGTGAATTGAGCGGCGAGCGTCCGGCGCAGTTCTTTGGAAAGATTGGTCATCTGGTCAAAGGATGAGGCGTGCTTTAAGTACATCCATTCGATGATCTGCTTGGCGCGGAATCTGGGGAGTTTCAGCGTCGAGAGCAGTTCTGTCAGCTGGGGCAGGTTTAAACCGAATATATTTGTCATATTATAATTCCTCTATATTGTTTCATCTGCGCTTTGTCAGATGAGCGATGAAAAAGCCGTCGGTGCCGTCTTTGTAAGGCAGCAGCTGAAGCGTGGGAGTGTTCTGCCTGCGCTTGTAAGGCAGATAGCTGTTGATGGGGTCGAGCCTGAATTCCGGATGCGTTTGGAGAAACTGCGCAATCACGTCGTCGTTTTCTTCCGGCACGATGGTGCAGGTGCTGTAAACGAGCGTTCCGCCGGGCTTTAATGCCTGAGCTGCGGAATTTAAAATGGAGAGCTGAAGCGGCGGCAGCTCTTTTAAAAGCTCCGGTGTCTTGCGCCAGCGCGAATCGGGCTTGCGGCGCAGCACGCCCAGCCCTGAGCAGGGCGCGTCGACGAGTATGCGGTCGGCCGCCTGCGGGTAGAGGCTGCCGATTTCCTGCGCGTCCGCCAGCTGCGTTTTTATGATCGAAATGCCGAGGCGGGCGGCGTTGCTGTCGATCAGTTTTAATTTGTGCTCGTATATATCCCCGGCAATGATCTTGCCCTTGTTATCCATGAGCGCGGCGATATGCGTCGTCTTGCCGCCGGGCGCAGAGCAGGTGTCGATGACGGTTTCGCCGGGCTTTGCGCCTAGGGCGTGTGCGACGAGCATGGAGCTTTCGTCTTGAACCTGTGCTGAGCCGTCTCTCAGGGGTTCTAATGTGCTGAGGGCGGGATGAGTGCGGCAGATTATGCCCTCCGGAGCGAGCTTCGACGGCCGGCACTCACAGCCCAGCTCAGTCAATCGCTGCATCAAGACTTCGCGCGTGGTCTTCAAGGTATTGGTGCGCAGTATCAATGGCGCGTTCGTATTGTCGAAAGCACAGAGCGACAGTGCCGCTTCTGAGCCGAAAGTATGGATGAATTTTTTGACGAGCCAGAGCGGATGCTGTTCGCGCAGGGCGATTTCCGCGGCTTTGTTGCCGGTGGGCAGGGTGCGTTTTTGCGGCTCACGGATAACGCTGCGCAAAATGGCGTTGACGAATTTGACGGAACCGGGATTGCTGAATTTCTTGGCTAGGTTGACCGATTCATTGCAGGCGGCAGAGTCAGGGATTTTATCCATAAAGGCTATCTGATAGATGCCTAGCCTCAGTATGTTTAGGATCACCGGCTCGATTTTGGATAATGGCTTTTTAGCAAAACGCTTTAAAATCCACAGCAGTGTATCGCCTGCTTTGACCGTGCCGTAAACGAGTTCAGTGATAAAGCGGCGGTCCAGCTCCGCCAATTCGTATTTTTGCAGGGCACGCGACAGCGCGATATTGGCGTACGCCTGCTGTTCATAGATTTCGTTCAGTATAGAAAGCGCGATTTCGCGGGCATTGTATTGTGTCATGATAATACCTCGTTCAAGCGTAATATTAAAAGAAAAAAGACGCTGATGCAGCGTCTTTGAATAAAAATTCATGATTTAATTATATAATATAAGAAGATTTTTTTCAAATCATTTCTATTATACATAGAGGTAATCTGCCATGACCGGCTGGAGATTGTGGTCTAAAAGGCTCTTGTAGACTTCGTCGACGCTGCGTCCGTCGGAGATTTCAAACTGCGCATCGCCCTTGTCCTTGGAATCGCTGCTGTGCTCGCCGATGCCGGTGCTGACTCCGGCGGAAATCTTGGTGGCGGCGATATTGACTAGGTTATCACGGACGCGGGCACATTCGCGGGTCGATACGGTGATGCTGGCAAAGGGCATGAACAGGCGGTAAGCGCAGACGACCTGCAGCAGCTGAGCTTCGTGCACGTCCATCGGATTTATCTTGTCATTGTTGATGATGGGGCGCAGGCGCGGGCAGGAGAAGGCTATTTCAGCATGGGGATATTTTTTCTGGAGGTAATAAGCGTGCATACCGGTAGCGAGCGCGTCCTTGCGGAAATCGTCCAGCCCCAAAAGTGCCGCAAAGCCCACGCCGCGCATACCGCCTTTTAAGGCGCGTTCCTGAGCGTAGAAGCGGTAAGGGAATACGCGCTTGTGGCCGGCGAGATGCAGCGTTTCGTATTTGTCCGAATTGTACGTTTCCTGAAATACCGTAACGTAATCTGCGCCGCATTTTTGCAGGTAGGCGTAATCTTCGCTGTTCATCGGATAGACTTCCAGCCCGATGACGCGGAAGTATTTGCGTGCTATCTGGCAGGCCCTGCCGATGTATTCAACGGTGGATTTGCTGCGGCTCTCGCCCGTCAGAATCAGGATTTCCTGTAAGCCGCTCTTGGCTATGGCTGCCATTTCCTGTTCGATTTCAGCTTCGTTGAGTTGAGCGCGCTTTATCTTATTGTGGCAGTTGAAGCCGCAGTAGATGCAGAAGTTTTCACAGTAGTTGGCGATGTAAATCGGCGTGAACATATAGACGGAATTGCCGAAATGCGCTTTCGTTTCGCGCTGTGCCTGCTGAGCTATTTCTTCGAGAAAAGGCAGGGCGGCAGGAGACAGCAGTGCGCGGAAATCCTCCGGCGTTTTGTGCGTGTGGGACAGTGCATTGCGCACGTCGATAGCCGTATAGCTGTCGTAATCGTAGCTGTCCATATCGCTGACAACTTTATCCAATATATCGCTGTCGAGCACTTCCATGTCAGGCAGGTACTTCATATGGTCAGTGCGGTTTTTCTTGAGCCATTCTTTGGCATCGTCGCTTATTATGCTTTCATTTACATGATTATCCATTGTATTTGCTCCTTGTATGATAAAATCAGTCGCGCAGATAGCCTGTCAGCGGCGAAGAAGGTGCTGCACCCTTTTCGCGGACTCTGCCCAATTTGGCGAGATGAGCGAGGCGGCCGGCTTCGATGGCTAGGCGGAAGGCACTAGCCATAGCGGGGACATCGCCTGCCGTAGCGATTGCAGTGTTCGCCATGACAGCCGCGGCACCCATTTCCATAGCTTCACACGCCTGCGACGGTCTTCCTATGCCGGCATCGACAATGATGGGCAGATCGATTTCATCGATTAGAATCTGAATGAATTCGCGCGTGGCAAGTCCCTTGTTCGAGCCGATCGGGGAACCCAGCGGCATTATGCAGGCAGCACCGGCATCAGCCATATCGCGCGCAGCATTGAGGTCGGGGTACATATACGGCATTACCGTAAAGCCTTCTTTGGCGAGGATTTCAGTCGCCTTTATCGTTTCCTGATTGTCCGGCAGCAGATAGCGGCTGTCGCGCATGATTTCGATTTTCACGAGATCGCTCTTGCAAAGTTCGCGCGAGAGGCGGGCGATGCGCACAGCTTCATCGGCATTGCGCGCACCCGACGTATTGGGCAGCAGCGTAACATCTTTAGGAATGTAATCGAGAATGTTGGCAACGCCGCCGGAATTGACGCGGCGCAGAGCCAGCGTAACGATCTGAGCCTTTGCCTGTTCCACCGCAGCGCGGATGAGCTCCAGCGAATACTTGCCTGAGCCGAGGATGAAGCGCGAAGTAAATTCGTGCCTGCCCAGCTTTAATATATCTTTAGTCTTTTCATTTGTCATGGCGATTCTCCATTCTGTATTTATATTATAATAAAAAAGAGTTCACGAAAGAATTACACCCGCGGTGGTGCACCCCTTCATGAACTCCGCTATTGCCTGAGATGCCGGTTCAATCACTTGGTCAACTCTATGCGATTGCAAAAGAAAAAGGAAACAGACAACGCCGTTTCCTCGGAATTTCAAAACTTATTCTCCTACGTTGGCATTATCCAAATCAGGTTATAGGTCGAAGCTGCAAGCTTCCTCTCAGCCGGTACACCAGCTCCCTTTAAGCAGTATAATTATATAATGAATTGTGCTGAGCTGTCAATCTCACTTGTTGAGCTTGCTCATGAATTTTTCATTGTTGATGATGAAACGGTTATGAGTGCCCTTGCCGACAGGTTTTTTATCGTCAGCTACGCGGAGCGAAAACGTCAGCTTTCTGCCGTCTACAGCAGTGAGTTCAGCCGTAGCAGTTACCTTCTGGCCGATGGCGGACGGTGCATCATGCGTGATATCCAGGCTGATGCCGACAGAGCCCATGCCTTCTTCTAAGCAGTCAGCGATAGCGTTGCAGGCTGCTTCTTCCATCAGAGCGCACATGCTGGGCGTGCCGAATACGGGAAGCAGGCCGCTGCCTACTGCCTGTGCTGTGTTTTCAGGTACTACTGTAACGGTAGCTGTGCCGACGAGACCGGGTTTCAATTCTTTAATTATATATCAATTCCTCTCTGCATTACTTGTGGCAGTATGTGGATTTTGATTTGATTATATACTATTGCTGCCACTGATATTTTAGCACAAATATCAGTAAACGTCATCTAGGTCAGACGAATATCTGCTATATTATGTCAAATGATTGCTGCCGTCTATTGTTTATTGCATCTTTAGGGCAGGTAGTGTAAAATATAATCATATAAACGAGATTTTTTGTACAGAGATTATCGACAGGGCTGATATAGTGTGTTCAGCTCTGTTTTATTTATGCTTTTTATGAAAGGATGAGTCCCCTGGAAGAACGACTGCAAAAATTTCTGAGCCGTGCCGGCATTGCTTCCCGCCGCGAAGCAGAAAAGCTGATCGCCGCCGGCCATGTCCGCGTCAACGGCATCGTCATCACGGAGCTGGGCACGAAAATCGACCCTGCTAAGGACAAGGTATTTTACAAAGGTAAACAGGTGCAGATAAGCGCGAAAAAGGTTTATTACATTCTGAATAAGCCGCGCGGCTATATCTCCAGCGTCAAGGATGACCGCGGCAGAAAGACCGTCGTGGATATTCTCTCCGACGTTCCTGAGCGCATCTTCCCGATCGGCAGGCTCGATTACCAGACAGAAGGCCTGTTGCTGCTGACGAATGACGGCGAATTCATGAACAAGCTGCTGCATCCCAAGTATGAGATTGAAAAGACGTACGTTGCAAAAATTGAAGGCTTGATAACTAAAGAGGATATGTTCAAGCTGGCGGACGGCATACAGCTAGACGACGGCAAAACGGCTCCTGCTGATGTCTATCTCGATTCTTACGACAAAGCGGCGAAACGCTCCATCGTGGAAATAACGATTCACGAAGGCCGAAACCGCCAAGTGCGCCGAATGTTTCAGGCATTGGGCTATGAAGTCAGAGCACTGAAGCGCATCGTATTTGCAGGCTTGACGCTGCAAGGCTTAAAGCGCGGCGAATACCGCCAGCTTACGGAAGCAGAGCTGCGCCGTCTGAAACGTCTGACAGAAGGTGGCAAAAAATGAAGAGCGTAGTTATAATAGGCGGCGGTGCGGCAGGGCTTATGGCAGCCGTTGCCGCAGCGCAAAAAGGCGCGGAAGTAACACTGCTGGAAAAGAACCGCCAGCTGGGACGCAAGCTCATGATAACGGGCAAAGGCCGCTGCAATGTTACGAACACGGCAGCCTTGCAGGAATTCATCAAGAATATTCCGGGCAACGGCAGATTTTTGTACAGCGCATTCAGCCACTTTTTCAACTGGGATATCCGCTCTTTTCTCGAAGAACAGAATGTGCCGTTAAAAGAAGAGCGCGGCGGCAGGGTATTTCCCGTCAGCGACAAGGCTATAGATGTCGTTGCAGCCTTTGAACGCGAACTGCGCCGCTTAGCCGTGCGCGTAGTCTACAATGAAGATGCCTTGGAATTGAAGATAGACGGCGGCAAAGTCATCGGCGTATACACCAAGCAGAATTTTTATCCGGCTGACAGCGTGATTCTCGCTGCCGGCGGCGCGTCGTACCCCGGCACAGGCTCTGACGGCAGCGGCTGTAAAATCGCCGCCAAAGCAGGCCATACCATCATCGAGCTGCACCCGGCACTCGTGCCGCTGGAATCAGATGAAGAATGGGTAAAAGAACTCCAAGGCTTATCTTTGCGCAACGTCAACGTGAAGTCCTACATCGACGGCAGAGAAGACGAGGAGATGTTCGGCGAAATGCTGTTCACCCATTTCGGTGTCAGCGGTCCTATCATCTTGTCCATGAGCAGAAAAATAGCCTTGGCACTGCGCTCCGGCAAAGATGCAGAACTGGAAATCAATTTGAAGCCCGCACTGACGCGCGAACAGCTCGACAAGCGCGTACAGCGCGATCTGGAAAAATACAGCCGCAAGCAGATCAAAAACTCCCTAGGCGAGCTGCTGCCGGCAAAATTGATACCCGTCATAATCGACCTCGCCTGCATCGACGAAGATAAATTTACCAACCAGATAAGCCGCACAGAACGCGAACGCCTCGTGGACATTCTTCAGCACTTAAGAGTGCATATCAGCCGCACGCGCCCGCTCAGCGAAGCTATCGTTACGGCAGGCGGCATCTCAACTAAAGAAATAAACCCCAAAACGATGGAATCAAAAATCATCAAAGACCTCTACTGCGTCGGCGAAGTCGTCGACGTAGACGGATTCACCGGCGGCTACAACCTTCAGGCAGCCTTTTCCATGGGCTGGACGGCAGGCATCAGCTGCACAGAATGAACTTGAAAAGCCCTTTGCCGGCAGCATAAACCGGCAGAGGGTATATTTATATAG
>CATYZV010000054.1 GCA_958415865.1 uncultured Selenomonadaceae bacterium | reverse complement strand
ATACAATAAAGAAAGGAAGTGCTGCCAAATATGCGCATGGATTCTGTGAACATGGACGATATAGATGATTTCAGTGAAGCCGATATGGACAAGCGCATCATATCGGGCGGTGAGACGGACGCTGACGGCTGGCAGTACAGCCTGCGCCCCAAGAAGCTTGGCGAGTACATCGGGCAGGACAGGGTAAAAGAAAATCTGTCCATCTTCATCAAAGCCGCGCTGAACCGCAATGAAGCACTCGATCACGTGCTGCTCTACGGACCGCCGGGCTTGGGCAAGACGACGCTCGCCAACATCATAGCCAATGAAATGGGGGTCAATTTCCGCGTAACTTCAGGGCCTGCCATTGAGCGGTCAGGCGACTTGGCTGCGCTATTGACGAATTTGACGGAAAAAGACGTGCTGTTCATCGACGAAATCCACCGCCTCTCGCACAGCGTAGAGGAAGTGCTCTATTCGGCGATGGAGGATTTCGCACTCGACATCATAATCGGCAAGGGTCCCAGTGCCCGCTCTATCCGCCTTGATATAGCACCGTTTACGCTTATCGGCGCGACGACTAAGGCAGGTGCGCTCGCTTCTCCGCTGCGCGACCGCTTCGGCGTAATATCGCGCTTAGAGTATTACACGCCGGAATCGCTCGTATTCATCATCAAGCGTTCAGCTGAGATCCTGAATATCTCGATTGAAGACCGCGGCGCGCTGGAGATAGCCCGCCGCTCGCGAGGCACGCCGCGCGTGGCAAACCGCCTGTTAAAGCGCGTGCGCGACTACGCTCAGATAAAGGGCAGCGGCGTGATAACCGATGAAATAGCCGACAAGGCACTGGCTATGCTGGAGATAGACAAGGCAGGACTTGACCACATTGACAGGACATTGCTCTTGACTATGGTGAAAAAATTCAACGGCGGCCCCGTGGGGCTGGAAACGCTTGCCGCTGCCGTCAGTGAAGAGACGGACACCATCGGCGATGTCTACGAACCGTATCTGATACAGCTGGGCTTCATCAACAGGACTCCCCGCGGACGCATCGTTACGGATTTGGGCTACAAGCATCTGGGTATAGCGAAGCCGGAAATTTGATTTTTGAGAAACAGAGATGATTTACCATGAATATACTGCTGCATATGTGCTGCGGCCCGTGCGCCTGCTATCCTGTGAAAAAACTGCGCAGCGACGGCCACGAGCTTACGGGATTTTTCTTCAATCCCAATATCCACCCCTTTAAAGAATTTCGCCATCGCCTGACGACGGCGGAGGAATTCGGGGAAAAAGTCGGGCTTAAAGTCATCGCCGACAATAAATACCAGCTGCATGAGTTCTTGGAACGTGCCGTGCCCATCGACAAAGGCACGGATTACCTAAATACAGACTGCCGCCGCTGCCGTATGTGCTACGCTTGGCGGCTGCATGAAAGCGCGGTCTACGCCAAGGAAAACGGCTTTGACGCTTTTGCTTCGACGCTGTTTGTAAGCCCGTATCAGGACCATGCGATGATGAAAGAAATAGCGGAAAAAGTTTCTTCCATTGTGGACATTCCGTTTTACTACGAGGATTTCCGCGTCGGTTATGAAGAAGGCACGCAGATAAGCCTAGAGCTGGGGCTTTACCGCCAGCCCTACTGCGGCTGCATCTTCAGCGAAGAAGAGCGGTATTCCAATTCCTTCAAGAAAAAACGCCGCCGCAAGCTAAAGGCACAGCGTGAAGAAAAGCTGAAGCAGGAACAGCCTGCACTCTGCGGCTGCTGAGAAAATTTAATTTGAATAATAAAAAGGTGCAGCCTTATGATTTAGGGCTGCACCTTTTCATTATATTTTTTAATCGAGCAATTCGCTTAATGCGTCGATTAGGGTGTCGTTTTCTTCGCGGGTGCGCACGGCAAAGCGCACATAGTTTTCATCCAATCCGGGGTAATTGGCACAGCTGCGTATCAATATGCCTTTGGCCAGCAGTTTTTCTCGCAGTTCAGCAGCTGTAAATCCCGTCTTGGCTATGTTGACGAGCATGAAGTTTACGGACGGTTCGTATATCTTGAGCTGTTTAAATTCACTGAGTTCTTCGTACAAATAATTTATCTCTGTGCGCGTGTAATTGCGGCTGCGCCGCTGGTAAGCAGCATCGTTGAGCGCGGCAATTCCTGCCGCCTGCGCCAGAGAATTGACGTTCCAGGGGTCTTTGGCGGCGTAGAGGGGATGCAGCACTTCGTGGTCGGTGGCGGCAAAGCCCAGACGCAGCCCCGGTATGGCGTAGAACTTCGTCAGTGAGTGCAGTACGAGCAGATTGTGATACTTTTCGACGAGCGGCAGCACGGAAAATACTTCGCTGTTCTTGATGAAGTCCATAAAGGATTCGTCGATGACTACGAAACAGCCGTTGTTTTCAGCGTGCTCTATCAAGAGTTCTACGTCCTGTGCGCTGTAGAGCGTGCCGGTGGGGTTGTTGGGGTTGCCGAGAAACACGATGTCATTGCCCTTGATTTTGATGATGATGTCGCGCATGGGCGAGGCGAAGTCCTGCCGTTCACTGAGCAGGGCATAGGAGATTTCAGCTCCGGCGGAGCGTGCTGCGCGTTCGTATTCGCTGAAGCCCGGCGACACTATAAGTGCTTTGCGCGGACGCAGGATGTGGCAGAGCGTGTAGAGGATTTCGACTGCTCCGTTGCCCGGTATCAATTTGTCTTCAGCGATATTGTATTTTTCACCGATGAGGCGGCGCAGCTCTGCCGAGTCCGGCTGCGGATAGTGGATGATACCGTCGATATGAGAAATCACAGCTTCGCGGATTTTTGCCGACAAGCCGTAAGGATTTATATTGGCACTGAAATCGACGAGCGATGATAAATTGTTTTCCTGCATGGCGCGCTGAATATCGCCGCCATGTTCAAATTTCTGCATTAGCGTATTCCCCTTTGTCGATTATCCTTATGCCGCCCGATATCATATTGGCAGTGCCGAGGCTGCGCAGCCCGGGACAGGTGCTGAGTATCTCGCGGCAGCATTCGTCCACGCTGCGCTGGTCTGCCGTGCGGGCGAACAGCACGCCGACTATCGTGCCGCTGTGAGCTGCATTCACGCCGACGGCATTGTATTTTTCCGAGATTACCATGATGTCTTCTAAGCAGTGCTTGTGCAGTATGCGCTGGTTGGCGTAGGCACTGGCGGCAGCAGCCTGCCCGATGCAGTTTATATCTCCTTGGGCAAAACCGCGGCGCAGCAGGCGCAGTGCCCGATGTATCTCGTCTTCGTTTTCGCGGTAGAGCCGTTTTAAGTCTTGGCGGCGGTTGAAGTTCAGCGTATCGACTCTGCCGCCGAGATCCAGCATTAAAAGCTTGATAGCGGGAGGCGTTTCGAACCGCTCTTCAACTCTGCCTGTCAGATGGCAGTAGCGCACGATGCCTTCGCAGAATATGCCGTCGGTCGGCTCTATGCCCGCTGCTATGAAGGCTATCTCCTGTTCACTGAGCTTGCGCCCGCAGGAAAGAGCCGTGAGCTGGCAGACGGCGGCGATATCGGCACTGCTCGATGCCATGCCCTTGCCGGTCAGAAGCTGGGTCATCAAGTATATTTTTTCGTACGATTTGACGCGCAGGTATTCCAGCGTTCGGCTGCGCGCCAGACGGGTTTTGTAGGGCAGGTAGGAAAAGTAGCCGCCGCCGATGCCCGCTTTGGCAAATCTGTCTATGGGGCAGGTAACGAGAAACGGCTTGCCGCCGATGCTGCCCTGTATCAATTCGCCGCATGAGCCGGGGACTTTCACCGTTAAATTCATTAAAATAACTCCTAGTTGTCATATTATCCTATTATAAATTTATCTTCTGGATAGCGTATCTTGTCTTTTTTCTTGCGCATTACGAGTGCCATGGCAAAAGATATTATGCCTATGCGCCCCATCAGCATTACGACGATGATGAACAAGCGGCTGCCGGTGCTCATATCGTTGACGGTGCCGGTGGGCAGCCCGACTGTGGCGAACATCGAAACGGCTTCAAACAGGATTTTTTCCATGGAGATGCTGTCGATGAGGCACAATAGCATGGCTGTAAGGGCGACGACTGCCGCGCTGACGAAGAAGATGCTGAGTGCGCGGAATATGACGACAGGCGGCACAGTGCGCTGAAATATGACCACATCGTCGCGCCCGCGTATCAGCGACCAGATCGCCGCGAAGATGACGGCGATCGTCGTCGTCTTTATGCCGCCGCCCGTCGAGGCAGGTGAGCCGCCTACGAACATCAGGAACATGAACAGCATTAAGGACGGCTCGCTGAAGGAATCCATATTGAATACGGCAAAGCCGGAGGTGCGCACCATCGAGGCAGTGAAGAGGCTCGTCAGCAGTTTGTCGCCCAAGGAGAGGCTGCCCAGCGTGCCGGGATTATTGTATTCCAGTATGAAGACGAAAACCGCGCCGGAGCATATGAGTATGCCCGTCGTAACGAGTACCAGCTTGCTGTTGATGTTGAGCGGATTCCAGCGCCTCTTCTGATAGACATCCAAGAGAACTGCAAAGCCGAGCCCGCCGCAGACGACTTCTATCAGTATGATTATATTGAACACCGGCATGAAGCCGTAATAAGCAAAATTGCTGCCGCCCAGTATATCAAAGCCGGCGTTGCAGAAGGCGGAAACAGAATGCCAAAAGCCGTAGTAGATGCCCAGCTCTTGGTATTGAGGATAAAATATGATGGTCAACAATACACCGCCGACAAATTCAAATACGAGCGTCATCTTTACGATGGTGATGACGAGCCGGACCACGCCGGCGACTGACCACCGCTGCAGGGATTCTTGAATCAAAAGGCGGTCGCGCAGCTGAATGCGCTTGCCCATCAGCACCGCAGTGATAGTCGTCAGCGTCATGATGCCGAGTGCGCCTATCTGCACTAGCAGGATTATTACGAGCTGTCCGAACACTGAAAAATCCCTGCCCAAGTCAAACAGCGACACGCCTGAGACGCAGACGGCCGATGAAGCCATGAACAGCGCGTCTGTAAAGCTGAGCGGCGCGATGCGCGTTACCGTCAGCGGCAGCATTAAAAGCAGTGTGCCGAGCATTATGACTGTGCCGTAGCCGAGCAGCACTATCTGATAAGGATTGAGCTGCCGTATATAATTTATCATACTCCCCTCCTTGTCAGCCCACGCCGATGCGTTCCGACGGGTAGCCGATGCGTGATTTCTTTCTGTGGCGCATAGCGACAGCCATCAAAAATGTCAGCACGCCGACGCGCCCGATGAACATCATGAATACCAATACCGCTTTGCCGAACGCAGTCAAATCACCCGTTATGCCGGTCGAAAGCCCCACTGTGGCGAAGGCGGAAGTTACTTCAAACAGTATTTTCAGGAAGGGGAAACCCTCCGTCAGGCAGAGTATCATCGTGCCGGCTGCGACGAAGGAAGCAGCGATGCAGAAGATAGAAAGTGCCTTGATGATCAGGCTGTATTCAATGCGCCGTTCAAACAGCGTAACTGAATCTTTGCCTCGTATCAATGAAGAAACCGTGGCGAAGATGATGGCTATGGTAGTCGTCTTTATGCCGCCTGCCGTAGACCCGGGCGACGCGCCGAGAAACATCAAAAGGACGATGAAGAACAGCGAAGAAGCGTGCAGTGCTCCCGTGTCCATCAGCGTGTAGCCGGCTGTGCGCGAAGTCGTCGACAGAAAGAAAGCTCCGATGCTCTGGTGCAGAAAATCCCAGCTGCCGATAGTTGCGCTGTTGTCGCGTTCCAGCAAAAAGAGCACTACCGTGCCGACTGCGAGCAAAATAACAGTTGTGGTCAGCACCACTTTCGTATGCAGGGAAAAACTGCTCCATCTGTGCACGGACGATACCTCCGCCATCACCATGTAGCCGATACCCCCGCATATTATCAATAAAGCTATGGTAAGGCAGAATACGATATCGTTGTTGTAATAAAAGATATTCGTGCCGCCGAAGATATCGAAGCCGGCGTTGCAGAAGGCGGAGACGGAATGCCAAAACGCCATGTAAAAGCCGTACACCCCGTAATCAGGATAGAGCCTTGTGCAGAGGATGAGGCCGCCGATGAACTCGATGAACAGCGTCGTCTTGACGAGCGTCTTGATCAGGCGGACGATGCCGCCGAAGGTCAGCGTGTTCAGCGATTCCTGCGCCAGAAGGCGGCTCTTGAGCTGGATGCGCCGCCCCAGTACCATCGCCATGACCGTCGTTATCGTCATCACGCCGAGACCGCCCACTTGAATCAGCAGGATTATGACAATCTGGCCGAATAAGGAAAAATACTGCCCCGTGTCCACGACTATCAGCCCTGTTACGCACACGGCAGAAGTCGCTGTGAACAGAGCGTCAATAAAGCTCAGCGAACTGCCGTCTTGGGAGGCTATGGGCAGCATCAGAAGCAATGTGCCGAGCAGCGTCAAAGAAGCAAAGGCGATGACTATCGTCTGGTATGAGTTGAGCCATACACTGCCGCCGCGGGGCATCTGAGGTATTGTTATCATTTGGCAAGCTCCAGAACGAGGAATACGAATGCGCCGATTATGCCGCCGACGATGGAACCGTTGAGGCGTATCCATATCATATCCGTTTCCACTTTGCTGTATACCAGCTCATTGAGCTGATCGTCGCTGAGCTTTTCGAGGAATTTCTGCGCCAATTCCAAGATGATGCCTTCACCCTTGATAGCTGCCCTGTGCAGCATATCGAGGACGAAATCATTTATATGCGCTTGGAACTGTTCGTCATAGCTGAGCTTTTCCAGGCACTTGTCGATCTCTGCCGACATGATGTACGTTATGGCCATATGCAGCTTGTTGCCTTCGCCGCTGGTAGCCAGAAAGTAATCGCAGAAATTCTGAATCGTGTTGGCGATGACGCGTTCCAAAGCTCCGTTTTGAATGAAATCCCCTTGCAGTTCGTTCAGGCTGGCTATCCATTCTTCGTTGTCTTCAAATGCCGTGAGCAGTTCATCGAACAATTTTACCAAGCGGGCGTGCAGCTCGCTCGTATCGTCCGAGGCTTCCGCCAGCAGTTCATTGATGCGCTGATGGATGACATCCGTCAGCTCTTCCGGGTCGAGCGTATTCGTAGCCAGCGCGATGGACAGCATCAAGCCGCTAAGGCCGTTCTTCGTATAACGTCTCTGGTAGGCTTCGACGAAGGACAGCACGCGCGCGCGCCCGGAATTGCCGCTGAAATAATCTGTCAGCACGGCAAGCGAACGGTTGACAGCAGCTTCATTGTTTTTGGAGCGTATCAAGATGTCTATCAGGCGTTCGGAGAGATGCTGCATCGACTCATTGCGCATGATTTCAGCTATCTTAGGATAGTAAGCGTGCGCCGCTGCCTTGACATCGAGATGATGAACTTTTTCCACGAGGAAATCTATTATTAAATGAATGAAGTACTCTTTATTTTCCGGCTTGGCAAGCCATTTCAGCCCCTTGCTGAACAGATTGGCATCGCAGATTTTTTTGTAGATCTTCTTGCGCGATAGAAATTCCGTCTGAATCATTCTTATGCAGGACTTGGTAAATGACTTGCGGCGGCGCGGCAATAGAGCCGTGTGCCAGCGAAAGCCCAGCGGCTTTTCAAACAGTGCCGTTACGGCAAACCAGTCGGCAATGCCGCCGACGAGAGCAGCTTCAGAGATGAACAGCAGCCCTTCCAGGTATACTCTTCCGGGAAATACCGATTTTAGTACTAAGCAGACGAGAAACAGCGCGAGCACGCCGCATAGCGTCTTGTCTGCCATGTTGAACCGCCTGAGGCTGCTAGTATTTTTCTTGATGATCATAATAAGCTGCACAACCTTTCCACGGCGAACGCGATCAGATACAGCCCCATGCCGGCAAGCCCGCCGATGACAGAGCCGTTGATTCGTATCATCTGAAGGTCGTTGCCGACGCGCGATTCAATCAGCTCAACGAATTCTTCCGTCGAATAGCGCATGAGCCTGCTGCGTATATAATCTACTGCCTTGGGAAAATTATCTTCGACTGCGGCAGATAATTTTTCTGTTATATAGCCGTCCATTTTAGCCTGTTTTTCCTTGTTGACAGCCAGATCATCTATCATATCATCCAGCAGACGGTTGACCTCAGCCAACAGATCGGCTCTGTTTCGCTCACTGCTGCAAAAATGTTCTATTAGTGATGTCAGATTGTCGCTGAAATCAAATTTCTTTACAAAGAAGTAATGTTCCAGCTGCAAGACCTTGCGCTTGTAGCCGTCGCGCCTGCCCAAAAGCTCGATCTTATTCGATATATACTCTTTAAAACGGGCGCGTTCAGGGCTTTCATGCGCTAATAGCTTTTCGCACTGATTATTGATGTAAGTCAGCAGCTTGCCGCGCAGGTTATCGCCCGACAGGTCCACGATATCAAACATAAGCTCGCGCATCTGCTTATCCTTCGTGTACCTTTTTTTTATTATTTCCACGTTGTCGCTCAAGAGCTTTTTGGCAAAATCATCATTGACGAGCTGCGGCGCGATATCGCGCAGGGATTTTATCATGCAGTCGAGAAACTTGTCGCCGTTTTCCGTCTTGATGAAGGCACGCAGAAATTGAATCAGAATACGAGCCATATTGAAATTGTCGCGGCGGCCCTTGAACGCCTGAGCCAGCGAATGACCTATCTTAGGCGTATCCAGCGACGATATTATCTCCTGCGTCAGCTCGCCGAAAGCTGCCTTGACGCGCCGCCTTCCCCTGCCGCCGTCCGCCTCGCAGTATTCGAGGAACATCTGAGCCGCGCTGTAATTTTTGATATTGCTTATAATGTAGGCAGGACTCAGCAGATCGCGGCTGATGAACTGCACCAGCTCGTCCATTATGCGCTTTCGGCTGCGCGGCAGGACTTCCGAGCGGAATGTTATAAAGCCCAGCGGCTTGCGAAACAGTGCCGTGATAGCAAACCAGTCCGCCAGGCCGCCGATGACCGCAGCCAAAAAACCATGGTGGAATAAATTCCATAAAAAACTGTCTCCGTGCCCGTATGTTGCCGCAGCACCGGCAGCCATAGCGATGAGCAGCAGCGTCGCCTTTGTCTTCTTCGACAAGAACGGCTCTTTTGGCTCATTCGTTTCTATCTGAAAATTTTTCTCCGCTTCCGTAATAAAACCTCCCTGATAGAGTTTTTTATAGAGAATATTATACCGCAAAATTACATTCTGTGAAATGGTATGATCAGGCTAAATTAAGTAT
>CATYZV010000053.1 GCA_958415865.1 uncultured Selenomonadaceae bacterium | reverse complement strand
CTAAAACGGTATTCAAGGCAAAAAAGCCATTTTCCTGCACCGGGTTCACTTTAATGATATCAAGGCCGCAATCCTGCCCGTCTTGCCGTGGTCGGCGCGATAGGAGAAAAACACCTCGCTGTTGCAGCTCGTGCAGGTGTCAGCCATATCGATATTGCACGCCTGCACGCCTGCGCGCTGCAGCATCAGAGCGTTGGCGAGCCAGAGGTCGAGATGGTATTTGCCCGAT
Source organism: uncultured Selenomonadaceae bacterium (assembly GCA_958415865.1). GTDB lineage: Bacteria > Bacillota > Negativicutes > Selenomonadales > Selenomonadaceae > Megamonas. The sequence goes on along the minus strand of CATYZV010000053.1, from coordinate 9,003 downwards.
GCCTCATCGCGGTGCAGTATCAGTTCGGAGGCATCGAGAAATACGCGGGAGAACTGCTGCGCCACTTCATCGCCTATCTCATAGCAGCACGGGCCGATGGACGGACCGACGGAAGCTAGGCAGTCGCGCGGATTCGTGCCGAATGCCTGCGCCATCGCCTTGACCGTATGGAAAGCTATCGCACCGACCGTGCCGCGCCAGCCGCCGTGAGCTATGCCGACGGCATTGTTGACCGGATCGTAAATCATGATAGGCGTGCAGTCAGCGAAGAACAGCGTCAGCGGCACGCCGGGCAGATTCGTGATCAGCGCATCCGTGTCCTGCACCGTATTATCCAGCGTATACGCACCGGCTCCTATTTCTGCCTGCGTTATACAGGCGATATTGTTGCCGTGCACCTGCTGACAGGTTGTCATCTTCGCCGCATCAAGCCCCAGCCCGCGGCAGAAGCGGCGGCGGTTTTCCGCGACGCTCTCCACTTCATCGCCTACGTGCAGTGCCAAGTCCAAGCTTTTAAAAGGAGCTTTGCTGACACCGCCGAAACGGGTCGACACTGCGTGAATCACTTTATCTTTAGGAAAGATAGAAAACTTTCCGTACCACAGATTATTATCAGCGTGTTCTAAACTAAACATCATCTATCACTCCTGACTTCTATTTGCAGACACCGCAGCGGCGGCAGCCGTCAAAGCACTGCACCGTATGCTTCTGCTCCAAGGCACGGTCCAGCTCGCGCCGCAGGTACGACTTATCAAAGCCCATGTCGAGGCTGTCCCAGGGGAATAACTCGTCGTCGCCGCGGCGGCGGTAGAGCTGCTCATCGGGATTTATATGCAGCGTTTTGAGTGCACGCTTAAAGCCTTTGCTGCCGCCGTTTTTATGAGCTTCATAGAGTACGCGCGATATGGGGCGGCCGCCGCGTGCCAGTATGCCCTGAATGAACGATTCCTTCGTCGATTCAAACAGTACTTCGATATTCTTGTACGGCTTCAGCGATGTCTTGATGTATTTAAAATATTTTTCCGTCTGCTTTAAATCCGCCATCGGCAGCCATTGAAACGGCGTGCACGGCTTTGTTATAAAAGGATTAATGCTCAGCGTCAATGTCCCTTTCGAGCCGTGTTCCTCCATATGACGCTTTAGGCGCAAGGTCATTTCTACGATGGCTTCGATGTCCTCCGGCTCTTCGCCGGGCAGTCCGACCATGATGTAGAGGCGGTAATTGTTCACGCCGGCCGCAATGCCCATTTCTATCGACGAAAAGAGATGATTTTCCTCGATGCCCTTGTTTATGATATTGCGCATCTTGACGCTGCCCGCTTCCGGTGCCAGAGTCAGCGTCCTCTGGCCGCTCTGCGCCAGTGCCTGCACTAGTTCCGGCGTTACCGAATCAGCGCGGAAGGATGCTACCGACATGGGCAGCTCTGCTGCCCTAATCTTGGCACAGAGTTCATTTATCTGCGGATAATCTGAGATAGCAGGTCCCATCAGCCCCACTTTTTTGCCGAGGCGCACTGCTTCTTGCAGTTCCTGCGTCAGTTTTTCCATGCTGCGGTGGCGCGGGCGGCGGAAGCAGTAGCCCGCCATGCAGAAACGGCAGTGCCTGCCGCAGCCGCGCGATGTTTCGATCAGAAATAGATTGAACTCCGTATTCGCCGTGCTGATTACGGTTCTGCCGTTGTACTTGTCCAGCTCTCGCACCCACTGGCGCGAAACGCGCTGCGGCACGCCGTCTTCAGCCGTTATCGAAATCAGCCTGCCGTCATCATCGTATTCATGCCGGTAAAAGCGCGGCACGTACACTCCGGGCACCTCAGCTAAGCGGCGCAGCAGCTGAATGCGGCTCAAGTCCTCTGCTCTGCCCTTATGGTAGACATCCAGAAAACGCTGCATCGTCTCCTCGCCTTCACCGATGATGAATGCGTCAATGAACAAAGACAGCGGCTCCGGATTAAACGTGGCACAGGGACCGCCTGCTATGACCAGCGGAGCATCGTCATCGCGCTCAGCGGCAAGCAGCTCTACCTTGCCATGTTCCAGTATGCTCAATATATTGAAGTAATCCATTTCAAACGATATGCAGAAGCCGATCAGCGGAAATTCGTACAGCGGCCGCTGTGATTCGACGCTCATGAGCGGCGTATTCGTGCGCTCGTACTCCTTGAGTTCCGCCTTCTCCGGCAGGAACAGCCGCTCGCACGCCGTGTCCTTCCGGCTGTTTATCTGTTCATAAATTATGTGCATTCCCAGATTTGACATACCGACGAAATACGAATTGGGATACACGAGTGCAAACGGCGTGCGTATGCCCGCCGGAAAAACGCTGTACCCTTCCTCCGACTGAAGTATTTTTTGCAGATTCTGCTTGAGCTTCCAAGTCAAATTTAATAAAATCCTCCTTAAACAATACATAAAAATCTTTTGTTATATAATAACACAGCCGCGCATAATAGTAAAAAGGCCCACTTTATCACAAGTGAGCCTTTCGCCTTTCAATTCGGATATCATCGGCTGCGTCTATTTGCGCCGGATGATTTAGAGGATGATTCGCCGGGAGCGTTTAGATTGTCCAATTCCTGCTTGAAGCTGTCCACATCGGAGAACTTGCGGTAGACAGAGGCAAAGCGGATGTACGCCACCTTGTCAAAGCCTTTTAAGTAGCGCATGACCACTTCGCCGATCGCCTTGCTCGAAATCTCATGCTTCATGGTATTGCGCAGTTCTTTTTCGATATCGTCGGCTAGATTCAGTATCTTTTCCGCCGGAATGTCCCGCTTGTAGCATGAACGGATTATGCCGTTTAAGAGCTTGTTCTTGTCGAACACTGCCCGTTTGCCGTCATTTTTTATGACCATCAGCGGAGTCCGCTCAACGGCTTCGTACGTGGTGAAGCGTCTGCCGCAGGCCGGACATTCACGCCGCCGTCTTATGGAGTTGCCGTCGTCCGTGGTGCGGGAATCCACCACACGGCTGTCTGGAGCTGCACAGTATGGGCATTTCATAAAATCACCTCAGTACAAATCACTTCTAATCATCTAATTTTATTTATTGCTGCTGAGCAGGCTGAGCATTTGCCGCCGGAGCTGCACCGGCATCAGGAGCTGCGAACTTCTTCGTTACGACTGCACCTTCTGCACCGAGCTTGCCTGCGGGCTGTCCGTTGAACGTGAAATCAGCTGCACCGGCATTGCCGACCGTAACTTCGACTTCTTTAGCACCCTTCCAGTTCAGGTTGGAACCGGCTTTTACAGTTTCAGACAGTACGACATTGCCGTCTACCTTTACTTCAGTCCAGCAGTCCTGAGCAAATACAGCACTGACCTGGGCACCGCTGACAGGAGCTGCAGGCTGCTGTGCCGGCTGCTGCTGTTGCTGAGGCTGAGCTTCCTGCGAGGAAGCAGGCGGTGCTGACGGCTTGGGTTCGCCGGAGTTCTGGCTGGACAGATATGCCGCCGCCCCTGCGATGATGGCTATGATGATTACGACCAAAATGATGATGTTCTTCTTGCTGCCTGAGCTTTGCGGCTTTAAGTATTCATCGCTGCCGGTATTGAGGATGTTGACTTTGCCATGCTCGGAATCTGCTTCTGCTTTTGCTGTATCCTCAGCCGCTTTTTCTTCTTTCGGCTCATCTTTCTGCTCCGATGCTTCCTGTTCTTCCTGCTGCGGTGCACTAGCTGCATCAGCGGCAGGAGCTGCGCCGTTTTTCTCTGCTTTGTACTGCGCTACCATCGCCTGGCCGTCCATGCCGAGGAATTTAGCATACGATTTGATGAAGCCCTTTAAGAATACTTCCCCCGGTAGCTTGTCGTAGTCGCCGTCTTCAATAGCCTTAATGTAGAGCTTTCGTATATTCGTTTCCTTCTCAATATCGTTTAATGAAAGATTTTTTTCTTCGCGCGCCTTGCGCAGCAGATCGCCTAACAAAAAGATCACCTTCCCTGTGAAGTGTTTTTAATAATAATGATTTTGATTTGTCTTTTATTCTAGCATATTTGCACTGTATTGACTAGTATCTGTACCGGCTGAATTTCAGATATTCCATATGCTTTGAGGTTTATAAATAGAGCCCTTCTTTTCTGATGTACTGTTCCACCTGTTCCGTCGTTATATACTGAATGGAATATCCTTTTTTGATGCGCCGGCGGATGTCCGTCGAGGATATCTCCAGCTCCGGCGTTTCCAGTATGTGGATATCAGCATCCTTGTAGAGCTGCTCTATCACCGTCAGGTCCGGCGCGTAGCCCGGCCTCCGCGTAGCCACGAAATGGCACAGCGTCAAAAGCTCATCTATATTGTGCCAGGTGGGCAGCTCTTTTATGCTGTCAGCTCCGATTATGAAGTACAGCTCAGTTGATTCGCCGTAAAGCCGCCTGAGCTCTTTTATCGTATCGACGGTGTACGACGGCCCTGTCCGCTCCATTTCAATAGAAGATACTTCAAAATGAGGATTGGAGCACGTCGCCAGCAGAGCCATGTTGAAGCGGTGCTTTGCCGAAGTCAGGACATTGTCCTTATGCGGAGGATTTGCCGAGGGAATGAACAGGATTTTATCGAGCTTGTACTCATTCCAGACGGCTTCAGCTATCATCAGGTGCCCTAGGTGAATCGGATCAAAAGTGCCGCCCATCACGCCTATTCTGCGCGGTTTGATCGGCTGATAAACTGTCATTGGCTTCATTGTTCCTAATCGCTCCATAATGTAAATTTATGCGGCAAAATATCCTACTATCACTGCAAGCACAGTGCTGATCAGCAAAAACAGCAGTATGCCCTTAGCGTAATCTATGATATCGTGCCTGCCCTTTTTCGTGTGCCAGTAGTCCCGAAAGACCCGAATGCAGTTCTTCAGATACTGCATCAGCGCACTTGGCCTTCGCCGTATATCAAGTACTTCATCGTCGTCAGTGCCTGAAGCCCCATCGGTCCTCTGGCGTGCAGCTTCTGAGTGCTGATGCCGATTTCCGCACCGAAGCCGAATTCATTGCCGTCGGTAAAGCGCGTCGAGGCATTGACGTAGACGGCTGCGGCATCGACCATGCGCTGGAATTTCAAAGCGTGGTAGTAATTCGTCGTGATGATGGCTTCGGAATGACCGCTGCCATACGTATTTATATGTTCAATCGCTTCATCTATATCATCTACTATCTTCATCGACAGAATCAGATCGCCGTACTCAGTCGACCAGTCTTCTTCCGTGGCAGGCTTTAAGTCCGAGCAGATGTCGAGGCAGCGTTCGCAGCCGCGTATTTCCACTTTGTGTTCCTGAAGCTGCTTGCAGAGGCTCAGCAGAAATTCATTGGCCGCATCCTGATGGAGCAGCACCGTTTCAATAGCATTGCATACGGCAGGGCGCGAAGTCTTGGCATTTATGATTATGCGGCTTGCAGTATCCGCATCAAACTCGCTGTCCACATAGACGTGGCAGTTGCCGACACCCGTTTCGATCACGGGCACGGTGCTGTTGTTCTTGACGTGCTGAATCAGCCCTGCACCGCCGCGCGGAATTATCACGTCGATGAATTGGCTGAGGTGCATCATAACATCGACTGCTTCATGCTCCGTATGAGCGACGAATTGAATGCTGCCCTTCGGAATGCCCGCACTGTAAGCCGCTTCCGCCAAGATGAAAGACAATGCCTTATTGGAGTGGATCGCTTCCGAGCCGCCGCGCAGCATCACGGCATTGCCCGATTTGAGGCAGAGGCCGATGGCATCGGCAGTAACATTGGGGCGCGCTTCGTAGATTATGCCGACGAGTCCCAGAGGCACGCGGATGCAGCGGATGTCGAGACCGTTGGGGCGGCGCATCGACATTATGCCGCTGCCCACGGGATCGGGCAGATTGGCTATCTGACGCAGGCCGTGTGCCATCTGATGCACGCGTTCCGCCGTCAGCAGCAGGCGGTCGAGCAGTGCAGCCGACAAGCCTTTTTTCCTGCCCTCTTCCATATCGGCGGCATTTTCCTGCAAGAGCAGAGCGACTTTTGTTTCCAGCACATCAGCCATGCTCAGCAGAGCTTTGTTCTTATCGTGCGACGACAATAGCGACAATGCGCGCGATGCCTTTTTTGCCTCTATCGCCTGAGCTGTAACGGCATCTTTGATATCAATACCGGGATTATTATCTGCGTTCATTTAATAAATCACCTTCATTATAATATATATAATATATCAGATCATAAGTACCATATTGTCGCGGTGGACAGCCTCGTCAAACAGCGGGCAGTCAATGCCCAGCCTGCTCAGTATCTGCTCGAACTCACTCGTCTGGCGGCCCTTTAAGATATTGAGCATAGCCGCGCTGTAATTGACGCTGCCGCGCGCTATTTCCCTGCCGTCAGGCGAGATTATGCGCACGGTGCTGCCGCGCTCAAAATCGCCGTCCACTGCCTTGATGCCCACGGCGAGCAGGCTGGAGCCTGACAATACCGCCTTGGCACAGCCGGCATCGACGATGATATCGCCCGACAGCTGCTTGCCGAAGGCCAGCCACGACTTGCGCCGCTTTAGGTGAATTTCCTTTGCCGGGAAAACAGTGCCCAGCTCTTCGCCCTTGAGCAGGCGGCGGATTATGCTCTGACGGCTGCCGGAGGCAATCACCATAGTTATGCCGGAATTGACGGCTATCTTCGCCGCGCGGATTTTCGTCATCATGCCGCCTGTGCCCATCGAAGTCCCTGCACCGCCCGCCATCTTTTCAATCTGCGGCGTGATGCTTTTGACTTCGTGCAGCAGCACAGCTGACGGGTCCGAGGCGGGATTTGCCGTGTAAAGTCCTTCTATGTCGGAAAGTATTATCAGAGCATCGGCATCCACCAATGTTGCCACCGTTGCCGACAGCGTATCGTTGTCGCCGATCTTCAATTCATCGACTGCCACGGCATCGTTTTCATTGATTATAGGTATAACGCCCATAGCCAAAAGAGCCGTCAGCGCGTTGCGCGAATTGATGTACTGAGAATACTGCCGCGAATTTTCCTTCGTGAGCAGCACCTGCGCCACCGTCTGGCCGTATTCAGAAAATAATTTTTCGTAAAGGTGCATCAAAATGCCCTGACCTACAGCCGCTAGCGCCTGCTTTTCCGGTATCGTCTTGGGACGCTCATGACGCTTCATGCGCTCCAAGCCCGCACCAACAGCACCGGAGGACACGAGAATTATCTCGCGCCCCTGATTTGCCAAATCCGACAGCTCGCGCACCAATAGCTCCATCTTTTCGATATTCAGTTTGCCTGTACCGTAGTTCAGCGTACTCGTGCCTACCTTGACTACGATGCGCCGTGCCTTGGATAATTCTTCACGTGATGACATATCAGCAGCTCACTTCTTTAATTATTTTTTAGGGAACTCAATCTTGGGCTTTTTGAAATTGCGCTTCCAAAGCAGCCCGTTGCGGCCGATTATCTGCACGAGGTCAGCATCAGTGCGCTCTGCCAGCGTTGAGATAGCCGCCTCGATATCTTCAGGGCAGTTTTGCAGTACGCGCACCTTTATAAGCTCGCGCTTTTCAATCGCATCCGACGCGCTTTTCACAACTGCCGCCGTAACGCCTTCCTTGCCCACCGGTACAATCGGCTCCATCGTCATGCCGAGTGAACGCAGATATCTTTTCTGTTTGCCTGTAAGTGTATTTCTTATCAAATTTCTATCTCCTTAAAAATCAATTTCTGTATTCAAATTCCATCTCACCGATGTGGACGGTATCGCCTTCCTTAATGCCCTTTTGGCGCAGCTGTTCGTCGATGCCCTTGAGCCGCCAGATGTACTGGAAGCGGCGGATAGCTTCGTCATTGCCGAAGTTCGTCATGGCGACGAGCTTTTCAATAGCCTTGCCGGACACGATAAAGCCGTTGCCCGTCATATCTCTCTTGATGGTGATTTCCTCATCTTCATCCGGTTTTGCCGTGTAGACTTTTTCTGCCTGCACTTCTTCCGGTTCTTCCTGATGCTGCTGCAGCATCTTGTAGACGTGTTCCATAAGCTCCGTCATGCCCTGCTTCGTCGCTGCCGACACAGGGAATACTTCTATGCCCTGTTCTTTCGCCATAGCTTGGATGCGCTTGAGATTTTCCGCGCTCTGCGGCAGGTCCATCTTGTTTGCCGCGATGACCTGAGGACGCTTGGCGAGCTTGGCACTGTAAAGAGCCAGCTCTTTATTTATCTTGGCAAAATCCTCTACCGGGTCGCGCCCTTCAATGCCGGAAGCATCGAGCACGTGAATCAAGACCTTCGTGCGCTCTACATGGCGCAGAAAATCGTGGCCGAGTCCCACGCCCTCTGACGCGCCTTCGATGAGTCCCGGAATATCAGCCATGACGAAATTGCGTTCGCCGCCGAGGCTGACCACGCCGAGCACCGGCGTTATCGTCGTGAAGTGGTAGTCGGCGATCTCCGGACGCGCTGCCGATACGCTTGCTATCATGCTGGATTTGCCCACGCTGGGATAGCCGACCAAGCCGACATCGGCAAGAAGCTTCAATTCCAAGAGCAGATTTCTGCCTTCGCCCGGTTCACCGAGTTCAGCAAACGTAGGAGCGCGGTTGGCACTCGTAGCGAATTTGGCATTGCCGCGTCCGCCCCTGCCGCCTTTAGCGACGATTGCTTCATCGCCTTCATGCACGAGGTCAGCCAGCACTTCGCCCGTGTCGGCATCCTTTACGAGCGTGCCTTCCGGCACTTTGATGATGCAGTCTTCAGCATTTCTGCCGTACTGGTTCTTTATATCGCCGTTGCCGCCGTTTTTGCCGGTGAACTTGCGGTGGTAGCGGAAGTCCAGCAATGTGTTCATATTGCGGTCGACGCGCAGTATCACATTCGCGCCGCGCCCGCCGTCGCCGCCGCTAGGGCCGCCTTTAGGAACAAATTTTTCCCTGCGGAAAGCCGACTTACCATGGCCTCCGTCCCCAGCCTTGACGATTATTTTCGTTCTGTCAATAAATTGCATATTCGATATTCCTGCCTTTTGTATTCGTTTTAAATCATTTCCTTAATATATTATAC
>CATYZV010000052.1 GCA_958415865.1 uncultured Selenomonadaceae bacterium | reverse complement strand
TGATAGAGTAAAAAAAGGCAAAAAAGCGGGATTTCCGAAGTTCAAGAGCAAGAAATCAGGCCGCAAGTCTTATTCTACGAATAATCAAAGAGGTTCTGTCCGCATTGAAAACAGCAGAATAAGACTGCCGAAAATCGGCTTTGTAAAACTCGTTTATCATAGACCGATTATGGAAGACAGCACGATTAAAACCGTAACCGTCAGCAAAACGCCGAGCGGTAAATATTTTGTCAGCGTATTGACTGAGTATGAAAACCAAATACTTGAGTTCATACCGAAAACGTTTGCAGGCTTGGATTTTGCCATGCACGGACTGTTTGTCGATTCAGACGGAAAAAGTGCTCAATACCCGAATTTCTTTCGCCAAAACGAGAAAAGGCTCGCTAGGCTTTGCCGCAGATTCTCTAAGACGGATAAAAACAGCCATAATCATGCGAAAATGCGCTTGAGATTATCCCGCCTGCATGAAAAAATTGCTAATCAAAGAAATGACTTTTTGCATAAAGCGGCAAAAAATCTCGCTGACCATTTTGACTGCATAGCTGTGGAAGATATTTCCGTAAAAGCCATGGCTAAACGCAAGAAAAAAGGTCGATTCAGCTTTGGCAAATCTGTTTCAGATAATGGCTGGAGCAAATTTGTAGAAATGCTTAGATATAAACTGGAATGGCAGGGGAAAACATTTATCAAAATAGATAGATGGTTTCCGTCAAGTCAGCTGTGCCATAACTGCGGTTTTCAGACAGATATCACAAAGAATTTGTCCGTAAGAAAATGGACCTGCCCGAAATGCAGCATGGAACATGACCGAGATTATAACGCGGCAGTCAATATCCGAGAAGAAGGAAAACGGATTGCCTTAGCGTGAAGTGAAATAAATAATTACCGTGGGACACACGGGATAGCATATAAAGCTATAAGCCTGTGGAGAGCATGTAAGACTTTGTGTTTCGGCATAAAGCTGTGCTCGATGAACCGGGAAGCTCCCGCTTCAAACACCGTAGGTGTTAAGCGGTGAGTATGTTCACTGGCTAATAAATGTGAAAAGGTGAGAATATGGCTTCTATTTTGGCTGCACTGCGCCAAGACAGCAGTGTTCAGAATATATGCGGCTGTTTTGAGAGCAGCAGTGCGCAGTCTTATATATACGGCTTGGCAGGCTCGCAGAAACACGCTGTGATAGCGGCGTGCTATGAGAAATCACCGCGCCCGACCGTCATCGTAACGCCGAGCCGCGAGAGTGCGGAAAACTGGCTCAGCGATCTATCGGCACTGCTTCCTGAGGCAGGGATTTACGAACTGCCTGCACTCGATGCTATGGCGGTCTCAGCTACGGCGAAGAGCTTGGAGCTGAAGGCACAGCGCATGAAGGTACTGGGAATGCTGACGCGCAGGGAACCGGTCATAATCTTGGCTTCTGCTCAGGCTGCTATGCAGAAGGATATGTCCCGTCAAGATTTTGAAAATTCCAGCATTCAGTTAGAGATATCGAAGCAATACAGCCATGAAGAGCTGCTGAACAACTTCGTCAGCCTGGGCTATGAAAATGTGGACAAGGTGGAGAGCATCGGCCAGTTCAGCGCGCGCGGCGGTATAGTCGACATCTATCCTATAAATTCGGATACGCCGCTTAGAATTGAATTTTTCGATGAAGAAATCGAGTCAATTCGCGAATTTGATGTGGATTCACAGCGTTCAGTCAAGTCGGTTTCCAGCTGCGATATTCTGCCGCTGATGCGGACGGACAGCACGGGAACACCGTCGCTGTTTTTGTCATATCTAAAGCAGGGCAGCGATATCATTCTCGATGAGCCGCTGCATTTAAAAGAGTATATTTCCGCTGCTATCAAGGAAAATCCTGAGATAAAAAACAGCGTTTACGAATGGAATCATATTTTAGCGGAGGCCAAGAAATACAATCTGCTGTTTTTATCGCTGATGATGCAGCGCATACCCGATACCGACCCGGAAAATCTGGTCAGCGTTACGGTAAAATCGACTGCTCCGTTTCAGCGGCAGTTCCATCTGCTCTGCGAAGAATTGAAGGGCTGGCTGGAGCAGAAGAACAGGATTTTGATCGCGCTGACTGACGATGAAAAGATAAAGTATATGCAGGATATTCTGCAGCAGAACGATATTCCGCTGTCGCGTGAGAAAAATCCTGAGCAGCTGTCGGATTCGATGGTAACCTTCACCACGGCATCGCTCCTCAACGGCTTTGAATTTCCTGAATCGCATTTCGTGCTCATAACGGAAAAGGACATACTCGGAAGGCAGAAAAAACGCTTGAAGCCGCGCCAGTCGGCAAAGAGCAGCGAAGGCAAGATAACTCATTTCCGCGATATCAACATAGGCGATTACGTCGTGCACGTAAACCACGGTATCGGCAAATACATGGGTGTGGAGACGCTCCAAGTGGGCAATGTACATCGCGATTATCTGCACATCAAATACAGCGGCACGGATAAATTATTCGTTCCGACGGATCAAGTGCACCTGATTCAAAAGTACATTGGCTCAGAAGGCGAAGTGCCGCGCTTGTCCAAGATGAACGGCACGGCATGGAAAAAGGCAAAGGCGAGGGCGAAGGCTTCGGTCGAAAACATAGCCAAGGACCTCATCGACCTCTACGCACAGCGCAAAAGCGGCAAGGGCTATGCCTTTGCACCGGATACGCCGTGGCAGAAGGAATTTGAAGAGGCATTTCCCTATGAAGAAACGCCTGACCAGCTGCGTGCGATAAAAGAGATCAAAGCCGATATGGAAAAGCCAGTGCCGATGGACCGGCTGCTCTGCGGCGATGTGGGCTTCGGCAAGACGGAAGTGGCAATACGCGCGGCATTCAAAGCAGTGATGAGCGGCAAGCAGGTGGCTGTGCTCGTGCCGACGACGGTATTAGTCCAGCAGCATTATAAGACATTTATGAACCGCTTTGAAGGCTTCGGCCCGCATCTGGGCATAATCTGCCGCTTCAACAGCCCCAAAGAGCAGAAGCAGACATTGGAGGATTTGGCGACCGGCAGAATCGACGTATTGATCGGCACGCACGCCATATTGAACACAAAGAAAGTAAAATTCAAGGACTTAGGGCTGCTGATCGTCGATGAAGAACAGCGTTTCGGCGTAAAGCAAAAGGAAAAGATCAAGCAGATGAGCCACGATATAGATGTCCTGTCGCTGAGCGCAACTCCCATACCGCGCACGCTGCATATGTCGCTGGTCGGTGCGCGCGATATGAGCGTAATTGAAACGCCGCCGGAAGAACGCTTCCCGGTGCAGACGTACGTGATAGAAAACAATGATACGGTCATCCGCGATGCCATACGGCGCGAAGTCCGCCGCGGCGGTCAAGTCTATTTCATCTACAACCGCATTGAGACGATCGACGATATGTTCATGCAGCTGACAGCTATGCTGCCTGACATCAGAATAGGCGTAGCGCACGGACAGATGAGCGAGGAGCAGCTGGAACGTGCCATGCTCAATTTTTACGAAGGCAAGACAGACGTACTGCTCGCTACCAGTATTATTGAAAACGGGCTTGACGTGTCGAATGCCAATACGATCATAATCTACAACGCCGATTACTTCGGATTGTCGCAGCTCTATCAGATGCGCGGCCGCGTAGGGCGTTCCAAGCAGATGGCTTTTGCTTACTTCATATACCAGAAGGATAAAGTGCTGTCGGAAACGGCGGAAAAACGCTTGCAGGCTATCAAGGATTTTGCAGAACTAGGCTCCGGCTTTAAGATTGCCATGCGCGACTTGGAAATTCGCGGCGCGGGCGATCTCTTAGGCTCACAGCAGCACGGCCACATCTCCAGTGTCGGCTTTGAAATGTACTGCCGTCTCTTGGAAGAAGCTGTGGAAACGCTGCGCACGGGCGAACCTCCTAAGGAAAAAGTAGAACCGGTAATCGAGCTGAAGGTCGATGCGTATCTCGACGGAGGCTATATCAGCGATGCTACGAACAAGATCGAGGTATACCAGCGCATAGCGGCAGTGCGCACGGAAGAACACGCCGCGCACTTGGAAGAAGAGCTGATAGACCGCTTCGGACCGCTTACAGAGCCTGTCGCACGCTTAATGCAGGTCGTGCGCCTCAAGAACTACGCGCGCACATTAGGCATTAAGCAGATAACGGAAAAGCCTGCTTTCGTGGAAATAACTTTTGCCGACGCGCCCAATATCGCTCCTGAGAATATGATTCGTCTAAAGCAGTATTTCGGCAATCTGCTAAAGCTCTTGCCGCAGCAGAATGTCATGCAGATAAAGCTGACAAATCTCAACCGCCTCAGGCTCTTAAACACTCTCAGCAAGGCATTAAAGCTGCTCTCCGGTGAGGATTTGAAGAAGCAAAAGCAAGAGGCAGCAGCGTCATTGAATACCGCGAGCCGGAAAAATGCTGCTTTTGTCTAAAATCATTCAGAAAGCTGTAAAATACAGGGCTTTTTGCCTTAAAAAAGCCCGCAATGCCTTATTTTATTGCAATCTCTGATTGACAAAACGCCGTTCTTGCTTTATATTTATATTAACCTAAACAAATATAGTAACCGCTACGGAATATAGATAATGTCCTTTTGCGGTTACTTTTTTTCTGACGTGAGCTTGGAGGATAGACATGGGTAAGATAACGATTGTAGGGCTCGGCCCCGGCGCGTACGGGCTGATAACGCTGGAAGCATGGGACGCGATGAAAAAAGCGGACAATTTAATTCTGCGCACTGCCGTTCATCCGACGGTGGCAAAGCTCGATGCTGAACATATATCGTACACTGCCTGTGATTCATTCTACGAGCAGGGAGCTTCGTTTGAAGAAGTTTATGCCGGCATTGCGGCAAAACTTACTGAACAGGCGAAATCTGAGGACATCGTCTACGCGGTGCCGGGCAGCCCGATGGTGGCAGAGCGCACGGTCGTACTGCTGCGCGAGGCTGCTGAAAAAGCAGGCGTAGAGCTTTCTATCCTGCCGGGCATGAGCTTTCTTGAAGTGCTCTATCAGCGTCTGGGCATTGACCCGATCGACGGGCTGACGATTCTCGATGCAGAAGATATCGACTCACTGCCTGCCGATGATATGCCGTCGGCACTCGTCGTAACACAGGTTTACGATCAGCACACGGCCTCAGATGCCAAGCTGGCACTTATGGAACACTACCCGGAAGATTTTCCTGTTACCTTTGTCCGCAACCTGAGCCTGCCCGATGAAGAAATACGTCAGATTCCGCTTTACGAGCTGGACCGCCAGGAACATATCGACCACCTGACGAGCGTTTATCTTGAAAAGCCGCCGGTGCGTGAAGCACAGTTCGATATGCAGCCCTTGCAGGACGTGATAAAGACGCTAAGAGAGCCGGGCGGCTGTCCTTGGGACATAGTGCAGACGCATAAGTCGCTGCGCCGCAACCTCATCGAAGAAGTCTATGAAGTAATCGAGGCTATCGACCTCGGCGACAAGAAACTGCTCTGCGAAGAGCTGGGCGACCTTTTGATGCAGATCGTATTCCATGCGCGCATGGCTGAAGAGGCAGGCTGTTTTTCCATGCAGGATGTCATCGACGGCATAACTGAAAAACTCATCCGCCGCCATCCGCACGTGTTCGGCGACGTAACGGTCAAAGATGCCAATGAAGTGCTGACGAACTGGGAAGCTATAAAGCGCGCTGAAAAGAAAGACCGCAAATCCGTGCTCGACGGCGTGCCCAAAGACCTGCCTTCGCTGATGGCAGCTTACAAGCTCCAGCACAAGGCATCGAAAGTCGGCTTTGACTGGCCGGATGTAGAACCCGTCTGGGACAAGCTCGATGAAGAGATCCGCGAATTGGAAGAAGCTACTGTCGACGGCAGCAAAGAGCAGATTGAAGAAGAACTGGGCGATGTGCTGTTCACCATCGTAAATCTAGCACGCTTCTTGAAAATCGATCCTGAAGTCGCACTGAGCGGCACGAACCGCAAGTTTAGAAAGCGTTTTTCCTACATCGAAACAAAGGTCAAGGCAAAGCAGGAAAAATGGGAAAACCTTTCCTTGATCGAGCTGGACGATTTATGGCAGGAAGCTAAAGACTTAGAAGATAAATAATCACTTGAAACGATAAGGAGATCGAGTCCTTATACAGCACGAATCACAGCGGCAGCAGAAAAATTCATGCTGTATAAGGATTCGATATGACATACAATCCTTATAGGGGGTTACCGCCTTAATTTATATCTAAATTAAACCCCTGCTCAGAGGATAAAACCTCATAGGCGGCGTATTAAATCATAGGATATTAATTTTTAAAGGAGGCTATCTTCGTGAATAAATCCGAATTAGTAGCAAGTGTTGCTGACGCAGCAGAACTGACCAAAAAAGACGCTGAAAAAGCTGTAAACGCTGTTTTTGCAAGCGTACAGAAAGCCCTCGTTGAAGGCGAAAAAGTACAGGTTATCGGCTTCGGTACTTTTGAAGTAAGAGAACGCGCAGCTCGCAAAGGCCGCAACCCTCAGACGAACGAAACCATCGATATCCCTGCATCCAAAAACCCGGTATTCAAAGCCGGCAAAGCTCTGAAAGATGCTGTAAACCAGTAATTCAGTGCATCGTTTGAACGATAAAAAACCAGACTTGGCAGAAGCTGAGTCTGGTTTTATTTTTATACAACGGAGGGAGTCTGCAATGAATAAGACAGCATTGATCACCGGCGGCACATCGGGCATCGGCTTGGCAGCAGCCGGATTATTTTTGCAAAACGGCATAAATACGGCCCTTGTAGGGCGCAGCCGCAGCAAATACGATAGAGCATATGAAGAGATTGCGCCGCTTTTAAGCGAGAATGTGCAGTGCAGCTTTGTACAAGCTGACGTATCTGTGGCAGGGCAGTGCCAAAAAGCAGTGGAGGAGACTGTGCATACATACGGCAGCTTGGACATCGTGGTGAACAGCGCGGGCATATACCGTGAAAACGCTATCGAAGACGTATCAGAAGCGGAATTTGACGCTATCATGAACACGAATATCAAAGGCACGTATTTCATCTGTAAATATGCCGCTCCTCATTTAAAGCAAAGCGGCAATGCTCCCGCTATCGTCAATGTATCTTCAGATGCCGGCATCAACGGCAATTACTTCTGCACGGCGTACTGCGCATCTAAAGGAGCCGTTACTGTATTCACCAAAGCACTGGCACTGGAGCTGGCAGTGCATGGCGTGCGCGTCAACTGCATCTGCCCTGCCGATGTCGATACGCCGCTGACCCGCGCTCAGTTCGGCAGCGACCCCGTTAAAATAGGGCAGGGCATCGCCGAAGCCGCCGCGCTTTATCCCTTGGGCAGAATAGCTAAGCCCGAAGAAATTGCCGAAGTGATCTATTTCCTCGCATCAGAAAAAGCAAGCTTTGCCACCGGTCAGATATGGAGCGTCGACGGCGGGCTTACAGCTTGCTAAAGGCAAAGATATACTCTATACTTGTAACATAAACGGATTACCACTTCAAGGGAGTGAATAGCGATGTTCAAAAAGAAAAAGAAAGCTATCAGGGTATTGAATATAGACGGTGAAATCGGCGCGGGCAGCAAGCCTTTTGAAAAGCGTGCTTCCCAGCTGGAAATACTCGATAAGCTCAGGAACCTGTCGGAAGATAAAAAAATAGACGGCGTACTGCTGCGCATCGACAGCCCCGGCGGGGCGGCAGCTTCATCGGAAGAAATATATAGGGCAGTATCGAGGCTCTCCGACAGCGTGCCGGTCTACGTCTCAGTGGGCAATCTCTGCTGCAGCGGCGGCTACATGATAGCCTGCGGAGCGGATAAGATATTTGCCAACGCTTCCTCCATCGTGGGCAGTATCGGCGTAATCTTGCAGATACCGAATATAACAAAGCTCAAGGACAAGCTGGGCATTGAAATGGTAACCATCAAATCAGGCAGGCTCAAGGATATCGGCAATGCTTTTCGCAGCATGACAGATGAAGAACGTGCCGTGCTGCAAAATTTATCCGACAGCTGCCGTCAGGATTTTTATGATATAGTAGTGAACAGCCGCTTTGCCGAAGCTGATGAGGAGAAATTATCAAAAGCAGCCGCGGTAATGGACGGGCGATTATGGGACAGCCGTCAGGCATTGGAGCTGGGCTTCATAGATGCCATAGGCGATTACGATGCCGCACTGTCTGCCCTGTGCAAAGAAATAGGCGCGGAAAGCATCAGCGATGTGAAGTTGATCTACGACAAGAAAAAGACGGGTATTTTGACAAAATTGTTAGGCACATCATTAGCAGAAGGGCTGAGCATGGCAATCACTTCAGGTATTACCCGCGCATTAAAAAATAAAATAAGCCTACATTGATATACGGTAAATGTTGTAGTCAAGAGCAATCAAGACTACAGCATTTATTTTTTTACATATTTGTATCGGCGGCGGTAATCGCTCGGTGTCATGCCATTTACCCGCTTAAACTGCTTGGCGAAGTAAGCATTGTCTTCAAAGCCGACGGCTGAAGCTATATCACTTACAGTTTGGCCGGTAGATGTCAATAGCTGTTTGGCTTTGTCCAGCCTGATTGACAGTAAGAGCTGAAGCGGTGTCTGTCCGAATTTATTTTTGACACAGCGGATAATGTATGTGGGATGAAAGGCGAATTTGCGTGAGAGCTGTTTTAGATCGAACGGATTTTGATAAAAAGTGAGAAGATGCTCGTAGACTTCTTGGGCAAGGTCTGGCTTTACCGTATGCTGCCGGCTGTCGCAGAGGATGCTAAGGATAGTGAAGAACAATTGCTGGCGTTTTATCTGCGAAATGGTGTAAGGATAGAAATTCTGCCGATTGTACCGCTTGTCTACATATATGTCGATGATGGATTTCATGCAGGCAGAAATCTCTGTTTCCTGCTCCGGGGTTAAATCACCGTATTGTCGGACGGATATATAGAAACTCTCCTGTTTTTCGCTGTACTTCAATTTTTTGCGGACGGGATTTTTGTAATCCAGCTGTTCACTATAGTAATAATTGTCCGTGGTAGCAAAGTGCAGCCAATAAAAGCATGTTTCCTCTTGACAGCAAGCATAGCCTTTATGCACGCGCTGCGGCGGCAGAATTAAAAATTGTCCTTTGCGGACATTGTATTTTATGCCGTTTTCTTCCATGTAAAGGCAGCCTTTGATGACGACGATGAGATCAAAGACTTCCTTTAGTGTCCGTCTGTAATGTATATCACCTTGGCGGAACAGAGCTTTGCCGCCGGTAACGAGATGAGGCAGCGGAGGGCAGTTAAAATTTATATACATATAG
>CATYZV010000051.1 GCA_958415865.1 uncultured Selenomonadaceae bacterium | reverse complement strand
CCCGGTACGCCTTCAATAGCGTTATTGCATAATGTAGCATGAACAGCGCGGATAAAATCCAAGTCAATTATCTTTTGGCGGCTCAAGTCGTCAATCATCTGCTTAGTATACGCCTTATAGTTCAGTACTTCATTGAGTTCACGCATATTCATAGCGCGTGGGATATATCCATCTATCAATATGCTTTTCGTCTCTCCTTGTGTGAGTGTATTTCCTTCTATAGCCGTGCTATGATGAGCCATTCTGACCATGAGATCATCAAAGTAATTTGCAGATAAATAAAGACGTTTTTTCAAGCTATGCACCTTCCTTTCTCAATCCCGTGGCGGCTGACTGCTGACATGGTTCTTTATCCAGTCTGTCAGCTCATCAGCTTTCATGCTTCCATCTGCAATGGCTATAATTACATTTTCTAAATCCATTTGACTATATTCAAGAAAAATATCATTCAAGCCTAAATATATCAATGTTGTATGAACAGCCGTCCTTTTATTGCCGTCTGAAAACGGATGATTTTTTGTCAGTCCATAGCATAGCCGCGCGGCTTTATCGTATACCGTAGGGTATAAATCAGCACCGCCGAAAGTCTGGAATGGTGCATTTACAGCCGATTGCAGTAGATTCATATCATGAATACCCTTTTCCATTATGTAGGCATTGGCAAGGTCTGCATGAAATTGAAGCACGTCATTCAGCAGCAGTTCAATTATTTCCGGCTGTCTGTTCATTTGTTTGCTAAATCCTTGTATAGCTTGTCATTAACCTTGATAAAATACGCTGATAATCTTTTCATTTTGTCAGCTAGTGCCTGGCTGTTCTCGCTTGTGATGACGCGCCGCGGCTGTTCGTGCTGAGTATCGACAGATATATTTTTCTTGTTATCCATGGCAAGACCTTCTTTCCTTAATTTTACAACGTCTGTTATAATTTATACCTCTTAGAGCAAAAAAGAAACATTGATTTATAATAGCCCGGCCATAGATGCTATTCCCGTTTCCGACAACGGTACAGTTCGATATCCAAGTAGCAATAAGGTCGGAGCTACAAAGGACAGGATGCCTGCATCTGATAAATCAAATGTTTCTTCTACTTCAAGTATATCAAAAGAATATACAACGTTCAATGATGTCCAAAAGTTGGCTGTAGAAAATTTTTGTTCATGCTTCCAATGCCTTAGCTAATGCGCAAAAAGCTATAAATTCATGCCGTTTTTTGGTATAATTTCAATATACAATACGAGCAACCATACTGTTGCTTTTACGAAGGGCCGCTTTTTATTAATGAATATACAACGCATAACGATAAATGAACTGGCCGCTGCATTTGGCATCTTTCTCGGCATCGGGCTGGTAGCATTTGTTTCTAAATCGACAGATGATAATCTGCTTCTGGCTCCGTTTGGTGCGACGAGCGTCATCGCTTTTCTGGTGCCGGAAAGTGATTTTGCTCAGCCTCGCAATATAATCTTGGGTTACATTATCACGAGTGCTGTCGGTGTATCTGCGGCTTTTGTCATCGGGCATAATTGGTTTTCCTACGCTCTTGCAGTGGCTGTTGCAATGCTTATAAAATCTCTGTTCAATGCTGTGCATCCGCCCTCTGCCGCTATGCCGATAATTCTGCTACACAGCAGTGAAAACGGTATTTTGTACTACATTCTGCATGATGTACTGCCGGGCATCTGTCTGCTGGTGCTCGTGGCTATACTCTATAATAAATACGTCCGCCATTTAAATTATCCTTGGTGGACAAGATCGAAAAGGAGGCACAAAGCCGTTTGAAATGGGTCAATCACAGACTGCTGACCACGGTGCTCATCTACGCCGGCACTGACAGCTTCATCTATGCCGCCTGCGGCTTTGCAGGCAGTACGCTGCCGGACTATTTAGAAGGAAAGCCGCCTAAAGAATCAAAAGCATATTGGAAATGGCGTTCGCGCCATCGCCGCACAACTCATTGGACAGTGCCGTATCTCACCATCATCCTTGCTTTGATGGTACTACATCAGCAAAGTGTATTAAATGGTCTTATCTGGGAGGGTGCCAAGCTGCTGATTTTTGTCTGTGCGGGAGCACTGCTGCACATCTTTGAAGATGCAGTCTGCGGCAAGGTTCCTCTGATCAGCCACACTAATAAAATCGGCATCAAGCTGTTTAAAGTAGGCAGTGCTTGGGAATATCTATTCACTTACATGATGTGCCTTGCGGCTTTATACTATAAATTTTCTCCATGATGATACCATAGGAAATTACTACCATGATATTGAACAAAGCAAAAGATATACTGAAAAAATTCTACGGCTATGATGATTTCCGCCCTGGGCAGGCAAAGGCAGTGGCAAGTCTGCTCGGCAGGCATGATACGGTCGCTATAATGCCGACAGGTGCAGGCAAATCCATCTGCTTTCAAATACCGGCACTGCTGCTGCCCGGCGTAACGCTCGTCATCTCGCCTCTGATCTCACTGATGAAAGATCAGGTGGACAGCCTGCGCCAGCAGGGCATCGCTGCCGTCTGCATCAATAGTGCTGTCAGCCGCCAAGAGCTCAATGAAAGCCTGCGGGGCATTGCTGCCGGCTACTACAAGATAATCTACATCGCACCGGAACGCCTAACTCCGGAATACCTGCCGCCTAGTTTTGCCCAGCTGAATATCAGCATGATAGCTGTAGATGAAGCCCACTGCCTATCACAGTGGGGACATGATTTCCGCCCCAGCTACAAAAACATACTGAGCTTTACAGCATCATTACCTCAAAAGCCTTTGATCGGGGCCTTTACCGCTACGGCAACACCGGAAGTAAAAGACGATATAATCCGGCTGCTGGGACTCAATTCACCCAATATATTCATCACAGGCTTTGACCGCCCCAATCTATACTTTTCTGTGCTGCGCGGTGAGAACAAAGACAGGTTCATCGTCGACTACGTGCAAAAACACAGCGATGAATCCGGTATCATCTACGCAGGTACGCGCAAGGAAGTCGATGCTATTCAGGCACTATTGGTATCGCAGGGCATAAAAGCCGGCCGCTACCACGCCGGTATGAATGATGCTGAACGCTCTCAGATGCAGGAAGCCTTTCTCTACGACGATATACCTGTCATCGCTGCGACAAATGCTTTCGGCATGGGCATCGACAAACCGAATGTACGCTATGTCATTCACTATAATATGCCCAAGAACATCGAGGCATACTATCAGGAAGCGGGCCGAGCCGGACGCGACGGGCTGCCGGGCACCTGTGTTCTACTGTTTTCACCGCAGGATGTACAGTTGCAAAAATTCTTGATAGCTAAATCTGTAGAAAGCGAAACGCGCCAACAGCTTGAATACGGCCGGCTGCAGTCGATGGTCGACTACTGCCATACGCCTGAGTGCCTGCGTGCTTTCATCCTGCACTACTTCGGCGAAACTGATGTACCAGATGCCTGCAATAATTGCAGCTCCTGTAAGGCTGAAGGTGAATTGATCGACATCACCATAGATGCTCAAAAAGTACTGTCGTGCATATACCGTATGCACGAGCGATTCGGCATTAAAATGGTGGCAGAGGTGCTCAAGGGCTCTAAATCGGCTAAAATGAAGCAATTTAACTTCACGCGGCTGTCCACTTACGGTCTCATGAAAGAACGGAAGCTCAAAGATATAAGCGACTTGATTCAGCGGCTCGCTGCAATGCAGTATCTAAATATCACAGAGAGTCAATATCCGGTGCTGACCCTCAATAAATTGTCCTGGCAGGTACTGCGCGGTCAGACACAAGTCATGCAGAAGATGACTATCGTCAAAAAATCTGCTGCCAAAAGCGGCCTGTTTGAAGCGCTACGCTCACTGCGGCGCGAATTGGCACAAAAAGAAAAACTGCCTCCTTACATGATATTTTCTGACAGTACACTCAGCCAAATGGCGCAAGAACAGCCCCATACACTCAATGATTTTCGCCAATTGCGCGGTGTAGGCGATTTCAAGCTGCAAAAATACGGCAGTGATTTTCTAAATTTAATTGAAAATTACAGCGAAAGCTGAATTTTATATAAAGCTAAACGAAAAGGGGTATTTATTTATGGATCCAATCTTAAAACTGCAAAACGGCAGCGACGTGCGCGGCGTAGCCGTAGAAGGCGTAGCTGATGAACCTGTAACATTGACCGGCGAATACGCCAACCGCATCGCGCAGGCTTTCGTCGTGTGGCTCAGCAAAAAGAGCGGCAAAGCACCTGCTGAACTCAAAATAGCCGTAGGCCATGATTCACGCATCTCCGCGCCTCAGCTGAAAAGCGCAGTCCTCTCTGCCATCACGGCACAAGGTGCCAAAGCTCTCGACTGCTCGCTCGCTACAACGCCTGCCATGTTCATGTCGCTCGTATTTCCAGAAACGAAATGCGACGGCTCCATCATGCTGACGGCAAGCCACCTGCCGTTCAACCGCAACGGGCTTAAATTCTTTGAACCGGAAAACGGCGGCATGGAAAAAGCCGACCTGACCGATATGCTGAAGATCGCCTGCACCCTGCCGGAAGCTCACGCCGATATTTCCTCAGTCGAAAAATTCGACTTGATCTCCCTCTACGCCTCCGACCTCTGCGACAAGATACGCCGCGGCATCAACAGCAGCGAAAATTACGACAAGCCTCTGACCGGCAATCACATCGTAGTAGATGCCGGCAACGGCGCAGGCGGTTTCTTTGCCGATAAAGTACTAGCACAGCTCGGGGCTGACACCACGGGCAGCCAATTTCTCGATCCAGACGGCCATTTTCCCAATCACATCCCCAATCCTGAAAACAAACAAGCTATGGATGCCATCCGCTCTGCTGTACTCGCCAATAAAGCAGACCTCGGCCTCATCTTCGACACCGATGTGGACCGCATGTCCGCAGTCTTCAGCGACGGACGCGAAGTAAACCGCGACGCGCTGATCGCCATGATGAGCGCGATTCTTGCCGACGATTATCCCGGCTCCACCATCGTTACCGACTCTGTAACCTCCGATAAATTGACTGATTTTCTGCAAAACGTGCTGCACCTCAAGCACCACCGCTTCCAGCGCGGCTACAAAAACGTCATCAATGAATGTAAACGCCTCAACGCCGAAGGCATCGTCTCACCGCTTGCCATTGAAACGAGCGGACACGGCGCACTAAAAGAAAACTACTACCTCGACGACGGAGCATACATGGCAGTAAAACTCTTAATTGCCGCAGCTAAGACAAAAGCCGCAGGCAAGACGCTCAACAGCCTTATCGAAAAACTTCAGCCCCAGTACGAAGCTGTAGAATACCGCTTCAAGCTCAAAGGCGAAGACTTCAAAGAATACGGTGCTAACGTGCTCAAGGAATTTGCCGTCCGCGCCAAAGAAAAAGGCTACACCATCGTTGAACCGAACTACGAAGGCGTAAGACTCAGCTTCAGCGGTGATGCCAGCGGCTGGGCACTGCTCCGCCAGTCCCTACACGACCCCAATATGCCCTTGAATATCGAAGGCAACGGAGAAGGCGACTGCGCAAAAATTGCAGCTAAAATAAAAGAACTCCTGCAAGGATTCGATAAATTAGATATCAGTTCTATAAAATAAACAATAAATATATTGGAGGGATATTTTTTGTCAGATCTAAAAGGATTGATCGTCTGCCGCAGTCTGCTGGACGATCCTATAATCGGCGATGTCAACCGGGCTATATCAGGTGTGCTGACAGATAAGAGCAGCCTAGCAGCAAAATTTATTGAAGCGGCTGAACAGCTAGGGCTGTCGGGCAATGTGATGCGCAGTTATCTTATTCATGCCATTGCTCACCGTGAAAACGCGGTTTCGGATACGGTAGAAAGCTTCGGCGGCAAAATCGGCTATAGCCTGCGCCGTGCTTTCTGCCACGATATTGAAATAATCGACAAAGTATTGGTATTGCAGCCCAGTATCGTCTTGGACTGTGCTTTTCTTGACGATTACCAGCCTACCGATATTAACGATTCAGCCGTATTCAATAAACTGCTGCACGATATAGATAAGGCATCTTCAATCGAAGAAAAAGCTGACATCTACATCGAATACTATCGCACTTACGGCAGCGGAGATATGGCGGATTACCGCGCATTCCGCTGGGACAGCGACAACGGCCGCCTCGTCGGCATCAAGCATTTTGAAGCGATGCAGATGGATGATATCATCGGCTATGAATACCAAAAACAGCAGCTGCTGGGCAATACCCGTGCCTTTGTGGAAGGGCTTCCGGCCAACAACGTACTGCTTGTCGGTGCACGCGGCACAGGCAAATCCTCCGGTGTCAAAGCCGTGGCTAATCTATTCTTTGACAAAGGGCTGCGCCTCGTTCAGCTGAACAAAGAACAGCTCACAGACCTGCCGCAGATCATGGAAAAGCTGCGCGGCTTTACAAGCAAGAAATTTATCATCTTCATGGATGACCTTTCTTTTGAAGAATTTGAAGTCGAATACAAATACCTGAAGTCAGCTATCGAGGGCGGCGCATCAGCACGCCCGGAAAACGTGCTTATCTACGCTACATCAAACCGCCGCCATCTCATCAAGGAAAGCTACAAAGACCGCGGTGCAGATGATGACGATATGCACCGCAGCGATACGCTCAACGAAACGATTTCTCTGTCTGACCGCTTCGGTCTTATCATCAGCTATTTAAGCCCTGACCAGAGCGAATACCTCGCTATCGTTGACGGCTTATTGAAAAAGCACGGCATAAATCTCAGCTATGATGAACTCCGCATAAAAGCCGGTGCTTGGGAACGCGAACATTCCGGACGTTCCGGGCGCATAGCACAGCAGTTTGTTACGTATTACCTCGGTCAAAAAGCCATAGAAAAACAAAATCAATAAGCTTCTATACCATACCAAAAAAGGTTCTGATGAACTAAAACACAGTTCATCAGAACCTTTTTTCACATATACTAAACCATCTCAGCAAAATAACGATGGAAACTCAAATCCTCCGTCAATTCGGGATGAAAAGCCGTCGCCAACATACTGCCCTGCCGCACAGCTACGATATTGCCGTTGACCTTTGCCAAGATATCCACATCATCGCCTGCCGATACTACGAACGGTGCGCGAATAAATACAAGCGGCACTGTACCCTCTTTTTTGACAGCCGGCACAGATACGTCAGCTTCAAAGCTGTCGAGCTGGCTGCCGTAGGCATTGCGGCGTACGGTGATATCCATTGCCGCCAGAATAGGCTTGTCTTTATGTGCTGATTCGATGCGCTGAGCCAATAGTATCATGCCGGCACAGGTGCCCCATACGGGCAGCCCCTGCTTTATTTTTTCCGCTAAAGGCTGCCTCAGTTTAAAATAGTCAAGCAACTTCGTCATCGCAGTGGATTCGCCGCCCGGCAGTATCAGGCCGTCCGCCTCGTCCAATTCCTGCTGCGTGCGCACGATGAACGGTTTTACGTGCGGCAGCTGTCCCAGCATTTTCAGATGCTCCGCAACGGCTCCCTGCATGCCCAGCACGCCGATGCGTTTTTCCTGTACTGTCATATCGCTCACCAGCCGCGCTGTGCCATATGCTGTTCCGGCGCCAGCGTGTCTATATTGATGCCGACCATAGCTTCACCGAGATTTTCCGATATCTTCGCCAATTTTTCCGGATCGTTGTAGAAAGTAGTCGCTTCAACGATAGCTTTAGCACGTTTAGCCGGATCACCGGACTTGAAGATGCCAGAGCCTACGAATACGCCGTCCACGCCTATCTGCATCATAAGTGCAGCATCAGCAGGAGTTGCAATGCCGCCGGCAGCAAAGTTGACTACAGGCAGATTGCCATGTTCATGCACGTATTCGATCAGATCATACGGAGCACCGAATTCTTTAGCGATGTGCATGAGTTCTTCCGGCGCAGCCAGCTGTACACGGCGCATATCTTTCTGCATCGTGCGCATATGGCGCACTGCTTCAACCACATTGCCTGTGCCGGCTTCACCCTTGGTACGTATCATGCTGGCACCTTCGCCGATGCGGCGCAGAGCTTCGCCGAGATTACGCGCACCGCAGACGAACGGTATTTTAAATGCTTTCTTATAAATATGATTTTCTTCATCGGCAGGAGTAAGCACTTCTGATTCGTCAATGTAGTCGATGCCGATAGCTTCCAGAATCTGTGCTTCAACGAAATGACCTATTCTAGCCTTAGCCATGACAGGAATTGAAACAGCTTCTTTGATTTCACGGATCATCTTGGGGTCAGACATTCGCGCTACCCCGCCTTCGCGGCGGATATCAGCCGGCACGCGTTCCAGAGCCATTACAGCTACAGCTCCGGCAGCTTCGGCAATCTTAGCCTGTTCCACATTCGTTACATCCATGATAACGCCGCCCTTGAGCATCTGCGCCAAATTCTTATTCAATCCATATCTATCGTTGTTGCTCATACAAAATACCTCATTTTATTTATATTTGCCATGCAGCTGTTTCATGGCCTCATCTGCATCGTGCAGTCTATTCTATAACGTTAATGCAGTCGATTATACAAAACACAGAGGCTTCTTTCAACATTAAAACGTAAATTAAGCTATTTTGTATTGATACAATTATCATTCAGCTATTTTAACACGCTGATCGATATCTTCTTTTTCCTTGGCAGCAGGCTGAGCTTCAATTGAGCCGAAAGGCATCTGCGCGATGAGCACATAGCTGTCCGGCAGATTGAACAATTCTTTTACCTTAGCATCGATAACAGGATTGTAATGCTGAAGATTTGCACCTACATTAAGCTCACGCAGAGCACTCCAAATGCTGATCTGCAGCATCGCATTGGCATGATTGGCCCAGACAGGGAAATTCGCCGCATACATCGGGAACTTTTCCTGGAGGGATTTGACCACGTCATTATCATAAAAATAAAGAATCGTGCCTGCGGCATTTTTAAAGCCGTCGATCTTTGCCCTGTCCACCTTGCCGCCGAACGCATCGTAAACAGCATTCCAAAGTGCATTCTGTTTTTCACCCAGAGCTACGACGACTCTTGCACTTTTCATATTGAAAGCATCCGGCACAAGCTCCGTCGCCTCTTTTATCACACCGATTATCTCATCTTTGCCCACAGGCAGGTTTCTACCCAAATTATAAATGGTTCTTCTATCTTTTAATGCTTGTAAAATACTCATATAGTATACCTCCGTTTATTCTTGACAAAATCAGTATAAAATATTAAATTTACTTTGTAAAGAAGGCAATATTTTTTTATATTATTTACTTTTTTTCATAAACTTTATTAAATAAAGCGAGGTACAAACA
>CATYZV010000050.1 GCA_958415865.1 uncultured Selenomonadaceae bacterium | reverse complement strand
AGTGCCAGCTGGCTGGCGCGCGTGCCGATTACAATTTTACTCCGCACTTTTATTTTGCTCCTTTAATACATCCATTTTAAACAGCTTTGCTACAGCTTCCATGTAATACTGCTCATCCGGCGTGCCTGCCGACTGATTGAGCCGTATCATCGGTTCGCGCAGCAATTTGCGCACGATCATATGCGACATATGGCGTATCACGCGATACTCTTCTTCGCTGATATCGGGCAGCTTTGCCATCGCGCGCTTGAGCTCGCGGCGGCGGATGCGCTCTGCTTTATGGGAAAGGCGCGCCATTACGGGCTGGCAGGACAGATATTGGAAACGCTCCAGAATGGACTGCGTTTCTTCATCGATTATCTTCTGTGCCTGCACTGCTTCCAGCTCACGTTCATGAATATTTTCTTCTACGACTGCTTCCAGATCGTCGATATTGTAGAGCGTAACGCCTTTTATCGCTTCTACATCTGGATCGACATCGCGCGGCACGGCTATGTCGATTATGACGATGGGCCTGCCGTTTCTATGCGACATGAACAGCTGTGTCTCCCACGGCGTTACCACGTAATGCGGCGCACCGGTAGACGTTACGACGATATCTATATCGTCGGCATGGCGCATCGCTTCGCGGAAGGTCAGTGCTTCGCCGCCGAATTCTTCCGCCAACGTTTTTGCCTTTGCTATATGGCGGTTGACGACGAATATCTTGCCTGCACCCTTGCCTTTTAAATTGCGTGCCGTCAATTCTGCCATCTGGCCTGCGCCGAATATCAAGGCATTATGACCTTCCAGCGAGCCGAACAGCTTCAAGGCGAGCTGTACGGCTGCATAGCTGACAGAAACAGCATTGAAGGCTATCTTCGTTTCCGTGCGCACCCTCTTGCCGGTGGTGATAGCACGATGAAAAAGCGTATTCAAAATCGTATCAGTCGCATTAGCTTCACGCGCCATGGAATACGCTTTTTTCACTTGGCTCAATATCTGTCCCTCACCGATTATCAAAGAATCGAGACTCGATGTAACAGCGAACAAATGACGAATGCACGCTTCATCAGTATAATAGTAGAAATATTCTTCCTTGGCATCACTGCTGCCTGCCAGAGCGAGGAAAAATTCCTTCATTGAGCATTTATCCTCATCTGCATCCTCCAGCACAGCATATATTTCCGTGCGGTTGCAAGTGGACAGTATCACAGATTCTTTAATGCCGTCGTAATCATCGAGATGGTGCAGCCCATTAGTGATATTTTCGGCAGAAATGGCAAAACGTTCTCTAACTTCTACCGGCACAGTCTTGTGATTAAGCCCTAAAACGGCTAATTGCATTTCTGATTGATTCCTCCGCTTCATCGTATTTCTTCTGCTTTACGAGTGCCATCACGTCGTCGCTAAGCGCACTGCGCCAAAAGATCTCGCGGTCATCGGCAGTGGGCAGAGCCGCTATCGCCTCGCCGCGCAGAACATTGAGGCGGTCGAGCCAGATGGCATACGTATCGTCAAATTCTTTTTCCATCGTCTGGCGCAGATAGCGCGACAGAGCAGGCGACTTGCCGTTGGTCGAAAACGTTACGAGCAGATTGCCGCGCCGTATCTTCGCCGGCAGGGCAAAATCGCACAGCTCAAAACGGTCTACTACGTTGATCAATATCCTAAGCTCATGCGCATCAGCATAGACGATTTTATTCACTTCTTCATTGCCCACCGCGCAGACGATGAGTTCAAAGCCTTTCAAATCGCTCTTTTCATAGCACTTTTTTATCCATGCAATTTCTTTATTCTCCACGAGCTTTTTTATGCCTTCTACAATTTCCGGCGATACGACAGTAACCTTTGCCTTAGCCTCCAGCAGGCCTTCGATCTTGCGCAGTGCTACGTGTCCGCCGCCTAAAACGATAACGGGCTTATCATCTAAAATCAAATTAACGGGATACAATAACTCCACCTCTTTTGCAAAATATGAATCATATTCACCTTTTCTATCGTAATATAATTATAACGCATTGACCAAACACTATCAATAAATATTATCTGACTTCACGGGCAGTCAAAAATATCATCACTTCACTGTCGCTCTTCGATTTTTGAATATGCTTGAACAGATTTCCCAGTATCGGTATATCGCCTAAAAGCGGTATCTTGCTCATCTGCCGCGCTTCGTCGCTGCCTATCAATCCGCCGATGACCATCGTCTCACCGTCCTTGAGCCGCACAATCGTATCGGCTGAACGCTTTTGAAAACGGTACGCTTTCATATCTTCCACGTACAAAGGCGAGCTGACTTCCGTATGGACTTTCACGGTGATGATGCCATCTTCGTTGACGCGCGGCGTGCAGCGCAGTATTATGCCGGCTTCGCGGTACTCGATCGAAGTCGTCGTAGTGGAATCAGTCGTGGAAATGGTCGGCACGGGCACTTCACTGCCGATGTTTATCACGGCTTCATTGCCCTGAATCGTCGTTACATTCGGACGCGCCAAAATGCTCGCTTTGCCGTCGCTGATCAAGGCGTGCAGCTGAGCGGCGTAGTAAAACTCATACGGATACCCTTCCGGTCCTCTGCCAAATCGGATTATGCCGGGCACACCTCCGCCCTGCCAAGAGCGCGTAACCTCATCCACGGGAATATAATCCGATACTTCGCTGATAGTGCCGTCGCTGTCAGAAATCGTATGGCTCACTACATCGTAGCTGACATCATGCTCCGGGTACTGCGGCAGCTTCGACCATTCCCAGGAAATGCCCAAATCCTTTTCGGCATCCTTCTGCACTGCTGTAACCTTTGCCTCCAGCGACACTTGGCGCGGCATCGTGTCTTGGCGGTGCAGAAAGGCACGTACCTGCTCATACTGCTGCGATGATGCGTAAAAAGTCAGCGTATTATCATCGCGGTTGATGACTACAGCATCTCCTGCATCATCTTTATTGCTATTTAAACTGCCTTTATTCAAAAAAAGTTCCGCCATCGCCGCCGCTTTATCCAAATCCAGGTAATTCACCTGCACGCTCTGCAGCTGCCTGCCGTTTTCCCTACTGCCTACATAGATGATGCCTCCGCGCGAACTACAGGAAAAACCGCTGCTCTCGCTGATGATGCGCACCATATCAGCCGGAGGCATATCTGACAGCTTCAGCGAGACACTGCCCTGCACGGAATCGTCGAGCACCAGATTTAAATTACCCGCCGCGGCGACGGCCGTCAGCACCTGGCGCAGATCTCCGTCCACCACATCGAGTGAATTCGCTTGAGCACGGTCGAAATTCCATAAACACAATAATATCATCAATACGGTTGTTGCAAATTTAATTATTTTCAATCATTTCACCGCCTTTTATCCGCTCTAATACAGCTTCATCTAAGCTCATACTTTTGCACAGTGCCGTCAGCAGCTCTCAAGCTGATACTCGCCGCATCAATAGCGATTACCTTTGCATCATCCAAGCTGCTGCCTTCCGTCAGGCGCACGCTCCTGCCGCCCGCCTCTGCTATGGCTGACCTCTGCCCGGCTATATCGATAATGGCTTTTAGCACATAATTTTCTTTCGATTTTACTGCCAAGTCAGCTGCACTCTTCTGAGCTTGAGGCTTAACTGCCTTTTCTGCTAAAGCTACTTTTTCAGGCTTTGAAACAGGCATAGAAATTTTCTTTGTATCGCCCTTTTCAGCAGGTTTTGCCGCACGCATCTGTTCCCTGCTTTCATGCGCCAAGCTAAAAGGATTTTTTAATTCGCTAAAATCCCCGTTCACTTGGTAAACCAGCTTTCCCTTTGCTCCTTTTTCGTCCGCTTCTGCCGTCTGCATATGCGGAGCCGTATCCACCTTAAGTTCTGTATCTTTCTTTTCACCTGCGCATGCAATGTAAATAGCTGCCGTGGAACACAAGATCACTGCTGCACCCAGTGCAAGCACCCTGCCGCGCTTATCTGCATACCGTGCTGACCATTTTGATTTCAAGTCCGCCCATCTTTGTCTTAATTTCACCATATTTAATTTCTCCTAAAACGGAAAAAGAGGATACTTTCGTATCCTCTTTCAATCTTATGCGATTATCATTAAACTCAGTTTATGCTGCTTGTATTACTTCAATTTAGCTTTGAGTTCCTGGAGTTTCGGTCCCATGATGCGCTTGTACGCTTCTACGCCGGGCTGGTCGAATGCGTCCACGTTGGCAAATTCACCTTCGTAAGCAACGGACATAGCCAGCATGTAGAGCAGTTCGCCGAGATGGTAAGCGTTCATCTTAGGCAGGCTGAACAGAGCGTTGAAGCGTTTGTTGGAAGACAGTGCGTCAGCGTTGGACTGGCGTGCTACTTCGAGAGCTTCGCTCATCGTAACGCCGGAGATGTCAGCCAGTTTCTTAGCTTCAGGGAATACATTCGGAATTACGAGGTCGTTGTCCCAGTTTTCTATGCGGATGAACTGAACGATTTTGTCGAGGCGGCCTTCCTGATGCTGCTGCGTCTGGGAGTGCATATCGCGCGTGCCGAGAGCTACGACAGGAGTGCGTCCGTAGCATACTTCGTTGCCGTCTTTATCGTACTGTTTGCCGAGGGATTCAGCCAAGAGCTGGATGTACCACATGGACAGCGATTCATAATAGTCGCCGTACGGCATCATGACTTCGATGTTGCGGCCGTATTTTTCCGATGCGATGTACTTGAGTGCCGCGTTGAGCATAGCAGGGTTTTCCCATACGTTTTCGCTCTTGCAGGCTTCGTCCATATCTCTTGCGCCGTGCAGGAATTCTTCTATATCAAAGCCGATGCAGGCAGCCGTGCTGAGGCCTACATCCGTGAATACAGTGAAGCGTCCGCCCACGCCGTCCGGTACGCTGAACTGCGGCCAGTCGTGTTCGATAGCCATCTTCTTGAGCAATGTCTGTTTTTCCATGTTGGGGTCGGTTACGGCTACGACTTCCACCTGAACTTTAGTGTTCTTCATCAGTGCATCGTATACAACCATGAAGTTAGACATGGTGTCGAGCGTGCCGCCAGATTTGGAGATGACGATCAGCATTACTTTGTAAGTGCGTTTGTAATGGCTCATCATGATGTCAGCTGCATCGCTGATCTGCTTGATCAGATCGCCGGTGCGGCGCGGGTCGATATTGTTGCCGCTGAAGTAGAATTTCGGATAGCCGCCGCGTTCTTCTACGGATTTGCTGTTCCAGAATTCGCCGCACTGTACGTCGAACAGAACTTTGTTGCCGAGGTAAGAGCCGCCGATGCCGAGCGAGATTACAGCGTCCACTTTGCCTTTTACATGGTCTCTGAGTTCGTGCAGTTTCTTGAGCGATTCAGGAGAATTCAAAGGGCCTTCTTTGATGTACGGGCACTGGCTGAACAGCACTTTTTCCGGTTCGCCGTCTTTGGAGAGATGGCCTTTGATGTAGCCGGATTCGCGCATTACGTTCATCGCTTTGTGCGCTTCTTTTAATTTGCCTTCAAATGCTTCGATATCGGCTTTCGTAACTTTGCCTTCACCGAGTAAGTTATCATAATCGAATGTAAAACCTGATTTAAGTTTAAGACTCATTTTGTCTTATTCCCCCTAAATTACAAAAATAGATCTATAGAATCAGCCGCGGATAATAGCGAGCAGTTCGTCGGTTTTTTCTTTGAGCAGAGCTTTGTCTCCGCGCGTTTCAACATTGAGTCGGATAACCGGTTCAGTGTTGGAAATGCGCAGGTTGAATCTCCATTTGTCGTAATCTACGCTGAGGCCGTCGACTTTGGATACAGTGCCGCTAGGACCGTATTTAGCTTCGATTTTAGCCATGACAGCTTTAGCATCTTTGACAGTGCTGTTGATTTCGCCGCTGATAGGATAGCGTTCCATGCGCGCTTTCAGGAGTTCAGACATCGTCTTGCCGTCAGCTTCAGAGAGCAGTTCAGCTACGAGCAGCCAAGTGATCATGCCGCTGTCGCAGAAGGAGAAATCTTTGAAGTAATTGTGTGCCGACATTTCGCCGCCGTAAACAGCGTCTTCTTTGCGCATCTTGTCTTTGATGAAAGCGTGGCCGCTCTTGCACATAACAGGTATGCCGCCGGCTTCTTTCACGAGTTCGATCGTATTCCAAGTGAGGCGCGGATCATAGATGATCTTAGCTCCGGGGAATTTCTTGAGGAAAGCCTGAGCCAAGAAGCCTACGATGTAATAGCCTTCGATCATTTCGCCCGTTTCATCGAAAATGAAGCAGCGGTCAAAGTCGCCGTCGAATGCTACGCCGAGATCTGCTTTTTCGGAGCGTACAACGCTTGCAGTAGCTTCACGGTTTTCCATCAAGAGCGGATTGGGTACGCCGTTGGGGAAATTGCCGTCAGGATTATTATGTACTTTAATAAACTTGAACGGCAGGCGTTTTTCCAATTCGTCTACAATAGGGCCTGCGGCACCGTTGCCGGAGTTCAAAACGATCTTGAGCGGCTTTAGTACGCTCGGGTTGATGTACGTCATGAGGTGATCAATATAGTCTTTCATGATGTCGACTTCAATGATCTTGCCGATGGTTTCAGCTTTCGTGCCCAAATCGCCTGCCATGACTTTAGCTTCGATATCTTTGAGGCCGGTGTCGGCACTGATAGGACGAGCTTCTTTTCTGACGAGCTTCAAGCCGTTGTATTCTTTCGGATTGTGGCTTGCCGTTATCATGATGCCGCCATCGAGATTCATATGAGCTGTCGTGAAGTAGATCATTTCCGTGCCGCACTGGCCGATGTCGATGACATCGCAGCCCATTTCAGTCAGCCCGAGTTCCAAAGCCTTCTGAATGTCCGGTCCGGACAGTCTGATATCATGACCTACAACTACTCTTTTTGCATTGAACAGAGTCGGGAACACTCTGCCGATTCTGTAAGCGAGTTCTTCGTTGACTTCTTCAGGGAATTTACCGCGGATGTCGTATGCCTTGAATGCTGTCGATTTTAATTCCATTTCTTCCACCTCATAAATAATTGATTAAACTGAGTTTTTAATGATTCTATATATTTATTCGCTGTCAACTTGTATATTCCTTCTATTAAAGAAATACTTTATGCGGCAAAATTCAAGTGCTGCTAAGCATTTTCTTCTCTGCTGCAAAACTGCCGCAGCAGCGAACGGCGCGTGATGTAAAACGTGATCAGAAGCGGCACGCACGAGCCTATCCACGCCATGGGATTTGCCCAGCAGGCACCGATGTAGCCGAACCTGCCCACGAGGAACAAGCCTGCCGCAGCGCGCATGATCAGCTCCATAATGCCCGCAAACGTCGGCACGAGGCTGTGCCCCAGTCCTTGCAGTGTAAAGCGATAGATGAACAGCAGGGACAAAATCAAATAGCAGGAACCGTTGACGATGAGATATAGATGACCGTATTCCACGACCTGTTCCTGACCTTCGCCGACGAATAAGCGCACGAGCAAGGGTCCGAGCAGCACATTGAAAATGCCGATGAAGATGCTGAAGCCGCCCGACATCAATATGCACTTATTGACACCCGTCTTTATCCTGTCGATGCGGCCCGCGCCGAAATTCTGTGCCGTATAGGCAGCCATCGCCATGCCAAAGGACATCAGCGGCATGACGGCTATCATATCTATCTTCTGAGCAGCGGCATAAGCTGCTACGGCAGTCTCGCCGAGGTTGTTGAGCGGCACTTGCAGGATTATCGCGCCGATAGCGATGATAGAGGCTTGAAAGCCCATAGGCAGTGCTACTTTTAAATGCTGCCAGGCATCTTCACGTGAAATTTTCAGATCCGGCAGAGAGAAGTGAAGTTCCGGCACTTTCTTTTTAATGTAGTAAACACAGCAGCCGCCGTTTATAAACTGTGCCAGCACCGTAGCAAAGCCCGCACCTTTGATGCCCCAGCCGAACACGCCGATGAATACGACTTCCAAAATTATGTTGAGCACACAGCCTAGTATCAAGAAATACAGGGGAGTAGAGCTGTCGCCCAGAGCGCGGATCAAATTGGAAGCCATGTTGAACAGCATAGTAGCACCTATGCCCATGAAGATGACTGACAGAAAATCGCAAGCCATGTCGAGCACTTCCGGCGGCGTTTCCAGGAAGATCAGTGCCGGGCGCACCATCAGCACGCCGAATACCGTGATGACAAGTGTGAAAATAATGCTTAAAGAGGTGCACGCCGCGGCACTCTTTTTCATACCCTGTTCATCGCGCGCTCCGAACCGCTGGCCGGTGCAGATAGATAAGCCCGTAGTGAAGCCGATGACGAAGCCGATCATGAAGAACATCAGACAGCCGCTGGAGCCGACAGCCGCCAGCGCACTGACTCCCAGCAGCCTGCCGACGATCAAAGTGTCGCTCAAAAGGTACAGCTGCTGAAAGACATTGCCGATGATGAGCGGCAGCGTGAACATCAAAATCAACTTTGCCGGACTGCCCACCGTCAAATCCTTTACCATAAAAACACCTCTATTCCGTATAGATATCAATTTTGCTGCTGCCGATTCTGATGAAGATCATTCTATATACTTAGTAACGAAAGTGCGCAGATTTTCCTGCATGTATATCGCCGAAAACTCCAGTGCCTGCGACGACGGAGCTAATTTACTCAAATGAAACACCTTGTCGCGGTTGACCATATAGTCGCACGGATACGGTATCGTCTTTATATCCAGCTTGTCGAAATTAGCCACCGCTCTTTCCATATGGAAGGCCGAAGTTACGATCAGTGGATTTTTGAAATTGCGTTCTTTTAATATATTTGCCGTGTACTGAGCGTTTTGCGTCGTGTTGAGGCTCTTGTTTTCCAAGATTATCATATCTTCCGACACACCTAATTCCTTCAAGACACGGCGGGCAATATCAGCTTCTCTGCCGCTGTCCTCGTATATCTGACCACCCGATACGATTATCGGTATATCGAGCTTCTTCTGTAGGCGCACCGCTGTGAGCAAGCGGTTTGCCGGTATGCTGCAAAGCGTGCCCTGTCCGTTGACATCCGGCGTATCCTTTGTCGCTCCGCCGCCGAGCAGCACGATGACATCGGCGCGCGGCAGTTTATCCGGCGTGTCATAAACATCCTCCAGCCTGCCGATCAACGTGCCGGCAACGTACGAAGTGGATAGCAAATAAAATAGCAGCGTTACTATCGAAATCGTTGCCGCCAGCCGCTTTTGACGGCGTTTCCAGCAGCAGTAAGCCAGAAATAAAAACAGCAGAAAGAATATTCCCGGCGGCAGTATCCAGCTGGCACCGAATTTTAATAGTTCAATCATGAAATTCCTTATCCCTTTTCCAAATAAAATTAAATGATTTCTAACCGTTTTCTAACAATCAAAATATAG
>CATYZV010000049.1 GCA_958415865.1 uncultured Selenomonadaceae bacterium | reverse complement strand
AATTATGGCTTTTGAAGAAGAATTTGGCGCAGAAATTCCCGATGAAGCAGCAGAAAAGATAAGAACTGTTGAAGATATCGTAAAATATATAGATTCCCAAGCACATTTTCAGGATATTTTTGGAGATATTTTTGGGGATAT
The DNA here is from genome assembly GCA_958415865.1 of uncultured Selenomonadaceae bacterium. Classification (GTDB taxonomy): domain Bacteria; phylum Bacillota; class Negativicutes; order Selenomonadales; family Selenomonadaceae; genus Megamonas. The sequence continues at coordinate 9,178 of CATYZV010000049.1, read as the reverse complement.
TCTTACGCAGGATAAGCCCAAATATAATGAAAGAAGTTTTAGTAAGGGCGTACCATCTGCTTTACGTAGTTATAATAGAAGAAAAAATTGGTAAAAAAGAGCCATGATGCTAAAAAACATCATGGCTTTTTCGCTATTCCAATGCTTTGCCGATTGCTTCATTAAATGTAGGGTGGGGATAGATTATGCTGCCTAAGTCGTCCAATGTCAGCTTGTGGGCGATGGCTTGGGTGAATTGGCTTATCATGTCGGTGGCTCTGGCGCACATTAGCTGTGCTCCGAGGATTTGTTTTGACTGTGCGTCGGCGATGATTTTTATAAAGCCGCGTTCTTGGAGGGATAGCAGTGATTTGCCGTTGGCTCCCATGGGATATTTTACGGCTGTAATCTTGAGGTTGGCTTTTTTTGCTTCGTCGGCAGTCAGTCCTACGGAGGCTATTTCGGGATTGGTGTAGATGCAGCTAGGAATAAGTGAGGTGTCGTATTTGGGCGGCAGATTCAGCATATGGCAGACGGCGTTGACGGCTTCGGCGGTGGCGGTGTGGGCGAGCTGGATGCCTCCGATTACGTCTCCTGCTGCGTAGATGTCAGGGCAGCTGGTCCGGTAATGTTCGTTGACTTTTATTTTTCCTTTTTCAGCGGCGATATCTACGCTGCTGCTCCAAAGTCCTTGGCTGAAGGCTCGCCTGCCTGCTGCCATGAGTACGGCATCGGCTGAGGCTGTTTCTTCTTTGCCTTTTTCGCTGTAATGGCAGATGATTTTGCCTGTGTTGTCGGTTTCTATTTTGCTGACGGCGGCTTTTGCTTTTATCTGTGCGCCGCGCTTAGTCAATAGCATTTTGATGCTTTGGGCAAATTCTTTGTCCATGTTGGCTAGGATGCGGTCTAGTGCTTCTATAACGATGACTTTTTTGCCTAAACTGGTGTAAAGCGAGGCAAATTCAATGCCGATGACACCGCCGCCGATGATTATTAGGCTGTCAAATACGCTGTTTTCAGCCAGTAAGTCATCGCTTGTTATGGTGAGCTCTGCGCCTTCTATCGGCGGTACTGCGGGGACGGAGCCGCTTGTTATGAGGATTTTATCGGCTGTCAGTATCGTTTCTTCGCCGCCGGAAACGGTGATTTCATTCGTGCCGGTGATTTGTGCCGTGCCGTGTATGACGGTGATTTTATGCGCTTTCATCAGCTTGGCTATGCCGTCTTGCAATGAGGCGATGACTTCTGCTTTGCGCTGCTGCATCTGTGCCATGTCGTAAGCAAGCCCTGTGCAGTTTAAGCCTATTTTGTCGGCTTGAGATGCGATATCGTGGTATAGCTCTGCCGTGTGCAGCAGTGTTTTAGTGGGAATACAGCCATTGTTGAGGCAGGTTCCGCCCAGTGCGTTCTTTTCAATCAATGCGGTCTTTAAGCCATGCTTGGCCGCAAAGACGGCAGCTTCGTAGCCGCCGGGACCTGCGCCGATTATCGCTAAGTCAAAATTTTCGCGGTTCTCCATATCAGTACCACCTCCGTTAAATTTCTCTATTCAGCAATGTGAGTATATCTGCTTTAATTTGTTCAGGTACATCAGATTTAAAGCTTGCCTGTGCCTGTTCTAAGATATCTTTCTTGTTATAGGGGCAGTTCAATAAATGCTGCTTGAGTGATAGGATTACATCCTGCTCCATCATGTCGGAGTAGATGTTTATCTGTTTTATCGTGCCTGCATCAACAGCGAGGTGAATTTCTATATCGCCCCAGCTGTAGCGTTTTTTCAGCTGGTTGGTAAAAGGAATTTTCCTGCCGAATATCCAGTTCCAGTCGGAGAATTTCTGTTCTAATTCGCTGATTTTGCTTGTGTCCAAGTCGGCGGAGCATATGAGCTGTGCCGGGCAGGAGTAGACTTTTTCGGCGGCTTTTATGAGTGCTGCTGCTGTTTTTTCGACTGTGATATCGGGAATGTATTCAATTAGGTTGGCGACGCGGGATTTTACGGAGTCCACGCCTTTTGCCTGTAGTTTTGCCTTGTCCACATTGAGGTACTTCGTCATGACGGAGGTGTCGACGTTCAAGAGCAGTGTGCCGTGATGGTAGCAGCAGTCTCCCGTCCGGTAAAAGGCATTGCCGGAGAATTTTCTGCCGTCGATGGTGATGTCGTTGCGCCCTGTCTTTTCGGCGTTGGCTCCGAGTTCCTTGACTGCCTCCAAGATGACACGGAGCTGTTTTTGCACGTCGTAATCTGCTTTCTTCACGCAGAAGGTGAAGTTTAGATTGCCCATGTCGTGGTAGACTGCACCGCCGCCGGAGAGGCGGCGCACTACGTGTCCGCCGTCCTGTTCCAATTCGCTGACGCGGCATTCCTTCCAGGCGTTTTGATTGCGCCCGATGACTACAGTATGGCTGTTTTGCCATAGGTATAATATCAATTCGCCGCCATGGACGTGTGTAGTCAGGTATTCTTCTATGGCGAGGTTGTGATAAGGATAAGTCGTGTCTGCCTTGTATATTTTAAGGGTATTTATCATGAGCTGCCTCAGCTTTCATAGCGCAGGACGGGCTTGCGGGCGGCGAGCACTTCGTCAAGGCGGCGCACGAAAGTGCTTTGCGGCAGTTCGTGCATTACTTCGGGATTTTCGACTGCCTTGTGATATATTCTCTTGTAAATAGCTACAGCTTTGTCGATGTCGGCGCGGCTCTCGGTCTCGGTAGGCTCTGCCATAAGTGCTTCGTGTACGATGAGCGGGAAGTACATCGTCGGCGGATGGATGCCGTAGTCGAGCATGGCTTTGGCTACGTCCAGTGCCGATACGCCGTATTTCTGCTTGAGGTCGGCGAGCGTCATGACGAATTCGTGCATACACGTGCCGCTGTAAGCAATGGTGAAGGTGTCTTCAAGCTGCTGTTTCATGTAGTTGGCGTTCAGTACGGCATTGGCTGAGGCTTCGCGGATGCCTTCTTTTCCCAAGGTGATGAGATAGGTCAGTGCTTTGATTATTACGGAAAAATGACCGTAAAATTGTTTTACCATGCCGTACGATTTTTCCGGGTGGGCTAAAGTAAGCTGTCCGTCAGATTTTTTCTCGATGATAAATCCCGGCAGAAATGGCGCGAGAAACTGCTTGCAGCCGATGGGACCGCTGCCCGGTCCGCCTCCTCCGTGAGGTGTGGCAAAGGTCTTGTGCAGATTTAGGTGAACTACGTCAAAGCCCATGTCGCCGGGGCGTACCCAGCCTATTATGGCATTGAGGTTTGCTCCGTCGTAATAGCATAAGCCGCCTGCTTCGTGGACGAGCTTAGTTATTTCTAATATATTCTTGTCGAAGATGCCGACGGTATTGGGATTAGTCAGCATTAATCCGGCTGTTTCGTCATTGAGCGCAGCTTTTAAAGCTTCGATATCTACACAGCCGTCAGCCGAGGAAGGAACGGAGATCACGTCGAATCCTGCCATGGCTGCGCTGGCGGGATTGGTGCCGTGAGCGGAGTCGGGGACTATTATCTTCGTGCGCCTGCTGTCATCGCGGCTCTGGTGGTAAGCCTTTATGAGCAGCAGTCCGGCAAATTCTCCGTGTGCGCCTGCCGCCGGCTGGAAGGCGATGCTGTCCATGCCGGTGATTTCACAGAGGTACTTATCTGCTAAGTCGAGTGCTTTTAATGCTCCCTGCACGGTGGAGCAGTCCTGCAGCGGATGAATGGCGGTGAATCCGGGCAGTGCGGCGGTTGCTTCGTCTATTTTGGGATTGTACTTCATAGTACAGGAGCCTAGAGGGTAAAAACCGTTGTTTACGCCGTGCGTATTTTGGGCGAGCGCGGTGTAATGGCGGCTGAGTTCGTTTTCGGATACTTCCGGCAGGTTCAAAGGTGAGCTGCGCCGATTTTTTAAATCTACTTTTTCCACATCACAGGGCGGAAGTATGGAGCAGCTGTGCCCCGGCGTGCTTCTTTCAAATATCAGTTCCATAGATTACACCCCGCTTATCGCTTGTATCAGCTGTACACATTCATCTATATCCTGCTTCGCGTTCAATTCCGTACAGCACCAGAGTATTTCACGTTCATTTAGAGCCAGCCCGCCCAGTATGCCGTGTTCGTCTAATTTTTTTAGCACTGCTTGAGAATTGAGCGGCGAATTTTCATCGGCTATAGTTACGAATTCATGGAAGAATTCCTGCTCGTATTTGAGCTTTAGCCCTATATCAGATAATTTTCGTGCCAAGTAATGTGCTTTTGCCGTGCACTGCTGTGCCGCTTCTACAAGACCGGCAGGCCCCATCACGGACAGGTATATGGAAGCAGTCAGTGCGCACCACTGCTGGTTGGAGCAGACATTGGAGCTGGCTTTTTCGCGGCGTATATGCTGTTCGCGCGCCTGCAGTGTCAGCACAAAGGCACGCTTGCCGTCTTTGTCGACTGTCTGTCCGACTAGGCGGCCCGGCAGCTGGCGCATGAGTTTTTTGGTGCACGCCATGAAACCGAGGTACGGACCGCCGAATGACAGCGGAATGCCCAGCGGCTGCCCTTCCCCCACTGCGATGTCGGCACCTGCTTCGGCGGGTGTCTGGAGAATGGCGAGCGATATGGGATTTACGCTCATGATGAATTTTGCTTTTACGGCATGAGTTATTTCACCGAGCTTTTTAGCATCTTCGATATTGCCGAAGTAGTTTGGCTGCTGCATCAAAAAGCAGCTTGCTTGATTGTCGATAGAATCTGCCAATGCTTTGGCATCGGTTACGCCGTCTTTTGCCGGCACCAGTTCTACTTTTATGTTTCGCCCAAAGCAGTACGTCTTCACTACCTCGATGATTTCAGGGTTGACGGCGGCTGAGATGTAGACTGTATTTGCGCGCTTGCGCTCGTGGCACATTGCTGCTGCTTCAGCCGCTGCCGAGGCTCCGTCGTATACAGAAGCATTTGCCACATCCATGCCGGTCAGATTGCAGATCATGGACTGAAATTCAAATACTGACTGTAAAATGCCTTGGCTTATTTCTGCCTGATACGGCGTGTAAGCAGTCAGAAATTCTTCTTTATTGGCAATGGCGGGCACAGCGGCGGGGATGTAATGATTGTAAGCCCCTGCACCGCGGAATATATGTTTATATACTTTATTCTGCGCCGCCAGCTCTGACATAGTGCGTGATACACTCAGCTCTGCTTTCCCTTCAGGAAGATTCAGCCCGTCTTTTAGCAGGACGCTCGGCGGTATGGATGCAGAGGCATACATTTGGCGAAAATTATCAAAGCCACATTCTTTAAGCAGTTCCTGCTGCTGAGCAGGGCTGTTCGATACGTACGTTCCCATAAAATCACCTCGGTTTATATCTATTGGGCGAAATTTATAAAAAATATTTAAATTCGATTAATCGAGAGTCTTGATGTATTCTTCGTATTCCTTCGCGCTTAGGAATTCTTCGTGGTCGGTTATATTGCTGACTTTGATGAACCACGCGCCGTAAGGGTCGCTGTTTATCAAAGCGGGGTCATCGGCGAGTTCTTCATTGACTGCTGCTATCACAGCCGTTACGGGAGAGAATACGTCAGATACGGCTTTTACGGATTCAACGTCGGCAAAGGCTTCTTCTTTCGTTATTTCGTCGCCTTCTTCCGGCAGATTTACAAATACGAGGTCGCCTAGTGCGTCTTGAGCGTAATCAGTAATGCCGATAAGGCAGGTGCCGTCATCTTCTTTTTTTACCCATTCATGAGATTTTGCATAGAGTAATTCTTCAGGGAAGTTCATAATGATATCCTCCTAGTGATTTATAGATTAGTTGATTTATTTTTATTTGCTGCGCTTGTAGAACGGCAGTTTTATTACTTCAGCATCTATGAGCCTGCCTCTGACATCTACCTGCACTTTAGTGCCGATGTCTTTATAATTGCTGTCGATGATAGCGAGTGCAAGAGCTTGTTTTAAATAAGGGCAGTGGGTGCCGGAGGTGGTAAAGCCGATTTTTTTGCCGTCTATGAACACGTCCTGCGCTTCGCGGATGATGCCGCGCCCCGTAACTTTCAGCCCGACGCGCCGCCTAGCAGGAGTGCCTGCTGCTTCGATTGCCTGCCTGCCGATGAAGTCGGGTTTATCCATCTTGACGAAAAAGCCCAGCCCGGCTTCCTTGGGCGAGATGTCATCGTTCATTTCATGGCCATACAAGGGCATTGCAGCTTCCAGGCGCAGTGTGTCGCGCGCGCCGAGTCCGCAGGGGATAAGGCCTTCGTCTTTGCCGTTTTCCAGCAGAAGGTTCCAGACGGCGGGCGCGTCCTTGGCTTCGGTGTAGATTTCAAAGCCGTCTTCGCCGGTGTAGCCTGTGCGGGAAACTATGCAGTCAAAATCGCCGACTTTTGCATTGAAATTGCAGGTGTAATATTTTTGCGGAATATCTGCCTCAGAACATACTTTCTGCAATACGGCTTCGCTGTTTGGCCCTTGCAGGGCTATCTGTGCGAAATCATCAGAGGCATCTTCAAAGGAAACGTCGCCGAACTGATGGGCTTTCATCCAGGCGAAATCCTTATCTTTGTTGGCAGCGTTGACCACGATAAAGTATTTATCGTCAGCGATTTTATAGACGATAAGGTCATCGACAACGCCGCCGTGCTCGTTGCACATCGGGCTGTAGCGCGCGTGTGAGTTCTCTAGGTCGGTGTAATCGTTTGTCAGCAGCATATTGATGTTGGCAAGTGCGTCTTTTCCCCGGCAGATTATTTCGCCCATGTGGGAGACATCGAATAAGCCGCAGGCTGTTCTAACAGCCATATGCTCTTTGATGACACCGGTCTGATACTGCACCGGCAGCTCGTAGCCTGCAAACGGGACTATCTTGCCGCCGCATTTTAAATGTTCTTCATACAGGGGAGTTTTTAAGAGTTCCATGAAAGCGAGCCTCCTTTGTATCGTCAGCTGATCGACGACAGCTTTTTAACAGATTGCAAAATAAAAGAGCGCGTGAAAAAATCACGCGCTCTGTCTTGTTACCTGAAAGATTTTACTTCTTCGGTGGATGAATGTAAAAGTGAATACTGATACATTTTCCTTTCCAGAGTGTCGTCTGAATACAGTCCTTTTGCCTGAGAGTTTGTGCTCGTTCACCTTCGGCGCCGGGTATCGGTCTCTCCTGTATTCTTCATCCGAACTAATATCACATTTATCATATCATCAAATCGAGATTATTGCAATCAGAGATTTTCTAGGAAGTTTTTGATGCGGGCGAGTGCTCCGCTGATGTTGTCGATGGAAGTAGCGTACGAGGCACGGATAAATCCTTCGCCGCAGGCACCGAAGGCGTTGCCGGGAATCACTGCTACATGCTGGCGTTTCAATAGTTCTTCGGCAAATTCTTCCGAGCTCATGCCGGTGCTTCTGATGTCAGGGAAGATGTAGAAGGCTCCCTTTGGCTCGAAGCATTTAAGCCCCATGCTGATAAATCCTTCGTAGATGAGACGGCGGCGGCGATCGTATTCTGCTACCATTTTGCGCATATGCTTTTCGCCGTGGCGGATAGCTTCAAGCCCTGCTATCTGTGCTGTGATGGGGGCGCATATCATCGTGTACTGATGGATCTTGTTCATGGCACTGATGACGGGCTTGGGGGCGAGTGCATAGCCGAGCCGCCAGCCTGTCATAGCGTACGCTTTGGAAAAACCGTTGAGGACGATAGTGCGCTCCTTCATGTCAGGCAGCGCGGAAAAACAGATGTGTTCTCTGCTGCCGTAAGTGAGGTCTCCGTAGATTTCATCGGACATGACGATCAAATCATGCTGTTTGGCAAATTCAGCCAGTGCCAGCAGTTCATCGCGTTCCAATACTGTGCCGGTGGGATTGTTGGGGTAGCCTATCAGCAGCACTTTAGTTTTTGCCGTCAGATGCTTTTCCAAATCCTCAGGTGTTACTTTGAATTCGTTTTCGGATTTAGTAGGAACAGGGACAGCTTTGCCGCCAGCAAGGGTGGTGCAGGCTGCGTACGATACGTAGCACGGCTCAGGAATCAGCACTTCATCACCGGGATTTAGCACGGCTCTCATGGCGATATCGACGGCCTCGCTGACACCGACGGTGATGATGACATCTGTTTCGGGGTCGTACTCTACGCCGTAATTTTTTCTGTACATATGAGTTATAGCATGGCGCAGCTCAAACATACCCCTATTGCTCGTGTAGGAAGTGTAGCCGCGTTCCAATCCGTAGACACAGCTTTCACGTATCGACCAAGGGGTAATGAAATCTGGTTCTCCGATGCCGAGGCTGATGACATCTTCCATGGTGGAAGCAATGTCGAAGAAGCGGCGTATGCCGGACTGCTTCGTGTGTTTTACGACTGAAGATAATTCATTGTCCCAATTTATCATGGAGTGATCACCAGCCTATGGTCTGTTTCTTTATCATTCAAAATAGCACCGTCTTTTTTGTATGCCTTGAGCATGAAGTGGGTGCGCGTAGAGGTTACGCCGTCGATAGTGGAGAGGCGGCGAGCTACAAAGTCGGCTACTTTGTCGAGTGTCTTGCCTTCCAAGATGACGAGCAGGTCAAAGCCGCCGCTCATCAGATAGACGGTCTTTACTTCATCGAAGCGGTAGATGCGTTCGGCTACGGTATCAAAGCCGACTTCGCGCTGCGGAGCGACATTGACTTCGATCATAGCGGTAACACTGTTATCACCGAATTTGTGCCAGTCAATCATCGTATTGTAGCCGAGGATGATATTGTCTTTTTCCAGCCGTTTTAGCTGCTGTTCTATTTCGTATTCAGGCTTGCCCAGCATCGTAGCCAATTCCTTGACAGATCTGCGGGCATCGTGTTCTATCAATTCCATTAAATCACGTAAATCATTATTCATTAGCTTTCCTCCTGTTTAGGCTTATTTTTTGCAATAAAAAAACCCTCATCCGTAAAGGACGAGAGTCTCCCGTGGTACCACCTTAGTCAAACCGGCAGAATGCCGATTCACTCAAAACCTTTATCGCCGGTCATGCGCCTGGTTTTGCCAGATGCTCACGGGCAGCTTTCCGATTCACATGCCTGACTGCTCGCACCGTATGCAGTCTCTCTGAAAGGCTGTTGAATCGTACTCTTCCGATCATTGCATTTTCATATGTTGATTTTAATCATAGCATATTTTACACGTGAAAATCAAGGGGATGAATTGTTCATTTTTCTTTTAACAATAAATCTATTCGCTATAAATTATGTTATAAT
>CATYZV010000048.1 GCA_958415865.1 uncultured Selenomonadaceae bacterium | reverse complement strand
TAACTACATTAATAATATGCAGCGGCAAATAAAAAAGCCCCGATGAAGCATGAATTTCTTCATCGGGGCTTTTCTATTGATTTATCTGTGCAGAATATTTTCTATCATCGAGGACATTTTGAATTTGAGCTGTTTTGCCGTATTGTGGCCGAACATCATCTCGGCGAACAAGAGGTCGGTGGGCGTGGTGATCTTGATATTGTCGTAGCTGCCCATCACGAGCTTGACGGGATGGGGCAGGCGCATTACGAGGCTTGCTTCGTCGGTGCCGAGGAAGGCATCTGCTTTGGCTTTTTCGTGTGCCTGCATCAGCAGTTCTTTTTTGAAGCCTTGCGGTGTCTGTACTTCCCAGATGGTAGAGCGGTCGGGCACTTCTTTTATGAAGCCGGTGTCGTCGATGGCGGCGATGGTGTTTTTTGCCGGGACGGCGCAGACTGCTGTGCCGCTGAGCATCACTTCATTAACGATGTTCTGAATTATCTGCTCGCTGACCATCGGGCGTGCCGCGTCGTGGACAAGCACGATATCTGATTCGGGGCTTACTGCCATAAGCCCGTTGTAGACGGAGTACTGGCGTTCGCTGCCTCCGCCGACTACGGTGAAGGGCTTGAGGCGCGGCACTTTGGAAAGCACTTGGCGCACGGTGTCTACTTCGTGCGGGCTGACGACAATAATCAATTCGTCGATGCAGCTGCACCGCGAGAAGGTCAGCAGTGTCTGGAGCAGCACGGGCTTGCCGGAAAGCTCTGTGAATATCTTGTTGAAGCCCAGTCCCATGCGCTTTCCCTGTCCTGCTGCGGGGAAGATTGCGGATACCATGGTGTTCTCTCCCTCCTATTTCGGTTTGGCGAATATCATGCGGCCGGCTGCCGTCTGAAGCACGGAAGTTACGGTTACGCTGAGTGTTTCGTTGAGGTGGCGGTGGCCGTTTTCGACGACTATCATCGTGCCGTCATCGAGGTAGGCAACGCCCTGTCCCTGTTCCTTGCCGTCTTTGACGACGGTTACCGTCATGCTTTCGCCCGGTATTACAACGGGTTTTATGGCGTTGGCAAGTTCATTGATGTTGAGCACCTGCACGCCTTGAAGATCGGCGACTTTGTTCAGGTTGAAGTCGTTTGTGATGATCTTAGCGCCGATTTCCTGTCCGAGGCGGATGAGCTTGGAGTCCACACCGTTGATATCGTCGTAGTCGTGGTGGTCTATCTTGACGAGCATATCGAATTCCGTCTGTATGCGCTTTAAGATGTCGAGCCCGCGGCGGCCGCGCGTGCGCTTTAGGGCATCGGCGGAGTCGGCGATGAATTGAAGCTCTTCGAGCACGAATACCGGTATTAAGAGCGTGCCTTCGATGAAGCCCGTCTTGCAGATGTCGGCGATGCGCCCGTCGATTATGACGCTGGTGTCGAGCAGTTTATAAGACGGGGCATTGGGCGGCAGTTCGGGCTTTACAGCCTGTTCTTTTGCCTTTTCTTCTTTTGCTGCGCGCTCTCTGTTTTTGGGAAGAATAGATAAGATATCATTGCGTTTTTTTATAGTAATATAAATACCCAAATAACCGAACACGATGCTGAAGATGATGGAGATGTACGGCCCGATGACGGGAATGCGGGAGAATGCCACGCCGAGCAGGTTGGCGATGACGAGACCGATGGCAAGGCCTGCTACGCCGGCGAGTACGTCGTCGATCGGCATTTTGCTGAGCTGCTGTTCTACCCAGACGGAGAATTTGCGCAGTTTTTTGATACAGTACGGCGAGCCGATAAAGCCTATCGTGCCGCCGATGGCACCGCCGAGCACTATGGAGATGACGTTCATCATCGTCATGCCGAGGATGTTGAGATTCATCTGGAGAAATTCCGCGCTGACGATGAAGGCGAGAAGCGGGCTGGCGAACTCGAAGACGGTAGCTCCGAGCACTACGGCCACGGCTGTGATGAAAAATTTCAATACATTATATAATAACACAATCGTTGTTGAACCCCCTTTTTTGTAATTCAATATTTGTGTTTTCATATATTTTATTGTACTAAAGTCTGTCTGAAAAGTCCATGACTTTACGGTCATATTAATCAAAATCTAATGATTGAAGCTGACTTGCAGACGATGTTTGTTGATTCGATACCAGTGTATAGTGATGAGCCTGTCATTATGATTATTCATCAATTATGAGATTAATTCCGCAGGACTATCTTCAGTGCCTCGGTTAAGTAGCGGACACCGTAGATATGCACGCCGTCTGCGCTGTGTTCGAGGCGTTCGAGATTTTTTGCCGGCAGTATGATGTTGGTGAAGCCCATGCGGACGGCTTCGCGCACGCGGATGTCAGGCTGGCTGACGGAGCGTACTTCGCCGGACAAGCCTACTTCGCCGAATATTATGGTCTGCGGCGGTATACTCTTGTTGCGGAAGCTCGATGCCATGGCACAGCACAGAGCGAGATCGACTGCGGGGTCGTCGAGCTTTATGCCGCCTGCTACTTTTACGTAGACATCGCACGCGCCCATGTTTAGGTGGACGCGCTTTTCGAGCACGGCGAGCAGCAGCTGTATTTTTTTGATGTCGATGGAATCAGAGGTGCGGCGCGGCGGCACGTAGGGAGTGGGAGCGACGAGCGACTGCACTTCGACGAGCAGGGGCCGCGTGCCTTCCAGCGCGGGGATTATGACGGTGCCGGACTCGGAGCTGTTTTCTTCGGACAGGAACATCTTCGAGGCATCGGGCACGTCGACGAGTCCGCTCTCGCGCATCTCGAATATGCCGATTTCATTCGTGTTGCCGAAGCGGTTTTTGACGGCTCGCAGTACGCGGTATTCGGCGTTGCGCTCGCCCTCAAAGTAAAGCACCGTGTCGACTATGTGCTCTAGGACGCGCGGGCCGGCGAGCGTGCCGTCTTTCGTTACGTGGCCAATTATGAAGATGGTGATGTTGTTCTGCTTTGCCATGCGCATAAGGCTCACGGAACATTCCCTGACTTGGCTGACGCTGCCGGGCGCGCTCTGGATGTCGGGGCGGAAGATGGTCTGAATGGAGTCGATGACGAGCAGTTCGGGCTGCTGCTCGGTAACGTGGCGTTCAATGCGCTCAAGGTCCGTTTCACTGAGTACGTACAGTTTATCCTGCAATGCTCCGAGGCGGTCGGCGCGCATGCGGACTTGGCGCGCGCTTTCTTCGCCGGTTACGTAGAGGACTTTGCGCTTGGCTGCTACGTTGGCGCATATCCTGAGATTGAGGCTAGACTTGCCCACGCCGGGGTCGCCTACCATCAGCACGAGCGAGCCGGGTATTATACCGCCGCCTAAGACGCGGTTCATCTCAGGCGAGCCGGCACTGTAGCGCGGCAAATCTTCGGTAGCTATTTCCTTGATGGGCTTGGGCGCGGCATTCGTCTTATTCGTGCTGAGCGAAAAGCCTCTGCCTATTCCGCCGGCAGGCGAGGCGGGTTCTTCCAGCTCTTCGACGAGCGTGTTCCACTTGCCGCAGCCGGGGCAGCGTCCGAGCCATTTGGGCGCACTGTAGCCGCATTCCTGACAGACGAACATGGTTTTTCTCTTTGCCATTTATTAGTGATTGATGGGCAGCCGCATATAGACGGCTGCCCATCATTTCCTCCTGATGTATTTTGCGATGGATTTCACGAGCCAGATTATGGCTATGGCGAAATTCAAGATGAAGTTCTTCACTCTGGCACGGAGCGATTTCGGTGCCAGAGTGTTGTTCTGCCTGATCTTTTTCTCAGGCATGATCGTTTTCTCCGCTGTTTGCCGCTACGGGTTCGGGTTCGGCAGGTTCGACGGTGAAATCGAGCTTGTCATCAATGCAGGCAACTTTGATGGTCTGGCCGGCATGGATCGACTTGCGCAGGATTTCTTCAGCGAGCGGATCTTCCAGATAACGCTGCACGGCGCGTTTTAAAGGTCTTGCGCCATAGGCGGTATCCGTGCCGTTTTTCAGCAGGTACTGCTTTACATCGTCGCCGAGCGTGAGCTTTATGCCCATTTCGCTGAGGCGTTCGTCCACGTCTTTTAAGAGAAGCGAAACTATCTGTATCAATTCTTTATTCGTGAGCGGATCGAAGATGATTATCTCGTCAATACGGTTCAAGAATTCCGGCTTGAACTGCTTCTTGACTTCTTCCATGACCTGCTTTTTGGCATCTTTCTTGACAGCTTCTTCGCTGCCGCTGCCCATGGCAAAGCCCATCGTGCTGACTTTCTGCGGCTGCATCTTGAAGGCTCCGGCATTGGAAGTCATTATTATGACGGTGTTCTTGAAATCGACCGTCCTGCCTTGGCTGTCGGTCAGCCTGCCGTCTTCGAGCACCTGCAAGAGAATGTTGAACACATCAGGATGAGCTTTTTCGATTTCGTCGAGCAGGATGACGGCGTACGGCTTGCGGCGGATAGCATCGGTCAGCTGGCCGCCTTCATCGTAGCCGACGTAGCCGGGAGGCGCGCCGACCATGCGCGATACAGTGTGCTTTTCCATGTATTCGGACATATCAAAGCGTATCATTGCCGATTCGTCGCCGAAGATAGCTTCAGCCAGCGAGCGCGCCAATTCTGTCTTGCCTACGCCTGTCGGGCCGAGGAACAGGAAGGAGCCGATGGGGCGTTTGGGGTCTTTCAGCCCTGCGCGGGCACGGCGGATTGCCTTGGCAACTGCCGATACGCCTTCGTTCTGTCCTACGACGCGGCGGTGCATTATGTCTTCCATGTGCAGCAGGCGTTCCGATTCCTTCGCTGCGAGCTTCTTGACGGGGATGCCCGTCCAGAGCGCGGCAACGTCAGCGATATCGTCATCCGTTACTTCTACTTGGGAATTGTTCTGCGCTTCCCATTTTGCCCTGCCTTCTTCCAGACGCTGCTTTAGATGCGTTTCATCGTCGCGGATATGTGCGGCGAGTTCGTAGTCCTGCGCCGTAACAGCATCTTCCTTGCGCTTTTTGAGCTTGGATAATTCCTGTTCCAATTCCGTGATGCTGATGGGACTGGTTACGGAATTAAGGCGGACTTTTGCGGCTGCTTCATCCATTAGGTCGATAGCCTTGTCGGGCAAAAAGCGGTCTGTTATATAACGCTGCGATATCTTGACGGCTGCTTCGATGGCATCGTCCGTTATCTTGGCGCAGTGGAAGCTTTCGTACTTGTCGCGGATGCCCTTCAAGATGGCGATAGCATCGTCTACGCTCGGTTCGTGTATCATTATGGTCTGGAAGCGGCGTTCGAGCGCGGTGTCTTTTTCGATGTACTTCTTGTACTCTTTGAGCGTGGTCGCGCCGATGACCTGAATTTCGCCGCGCGAGAGTGCCGGCTTTAGGATGTTTGCCGCGTCGATGGAGCCTTCAGCCGCACCTGCGCCGACGAGTGTGTGCATTTCATCGATGAACAGGATTATGTTCTGCGCTTTGGTGATTTCTTCGATTATGCGCTTCAAGCGTTCTTCAAATTCACCGCGGTACTTTGCACCGGCTACGAGGGAAGCCATGCTGAGCGATACGACGCGCTTGTGCGCCAATACTCTGGGCGCAAGCCCGTGCGTCAGACGCTGTGCCAGCCCTTCGGCTACGGCCGTCTTGCCTACGCCCGGTTCGCCTATCAATACGGGGTTGTTCTTCGTGCGGCGGCTGAGTATCTGGATCACGCGCTCAATTTCGCGGTTTCTGCCGATGACGGGATCGATTTTGTTGTTCTTTGCCATCTCGTTGAGGTCGCGCCCGTACTTGTCGAGCGTCGGTGTCTTCGTCTGCTGTTTGTCGGACTTAATGTTGATGGGCACTTCCGTATCATTATCGCCTTTGCCCTCGCTATCTTCGCTGTTGTTCTGCGATGCGTCTTCGAGCATATCGAGCACGGAGGAACGGATTATGTCGAGGTCTGCGCCGAGCGATACGAGTATTTCAGCGGCAAGCCCGTCGGTGTCGTTCAAAATGCCGAGCAGTATATGTTCTGCTCCGATGTAGCTGTGGCCGAGGTTCTTGGCTTCCTGGACAGACAGTTCCATAACTGCCTTTGCCTCCGGCGTATAGCCCATTTCGCCGCTGTAGTAGTCGCCGAAATCCTCCGTTTCTACTACGTCATGCACGCGCTGGCGCACCGTGTAGAGGTTGATGCCGAGCGACTGCAATGCGTCGGAAGCGATATTGCTGCCTTCGCGCAGCAGGCCCAGCAGTATGTGTTCAGTGCCCACATGGTGGTGTTTTAAGTGCTTTGCCTCATACTGAGCCAGTTTCAGTACTTTGATTGCACTGTCAGTAAAATGTCCCTGCATGTATATATTCCTTCCTAAATGTCAAATTCAAATAATTTTATGCTTCGCCGGAATCCTCCTGCGCCAATTCCTTGAATATGCGCCGAATTACGAAAGCGCGCTGCTTGTCGATTTCCCGCGGCGACATATTTTCATTCTGGCGCAGATTCTGAAGGTAGCACTGCTGACCCGTTATCAGCAGCAGGTTCAGAATTTCCGGCTTCGTTTCGTCGATGAGTCCCAGATCCGCACCGAGGCGCACTTTGCTCACGAGATTCAGCATTTCGTCTTCGGAGACGGAGCGGGCGTACTTCAATATGCCGAAAGAACGCCATACCCTGTTTTCCAATTTATCGCGCGAATACGTCAGCAGTGCCTTGCGCGCTTCGCGTTCGTGCGTAATTATCTCCTGTACGGTCGTCTGGAGGTTTTCGATCAGTTCTTCTTCTTTAAAGCCCAAGGTCAGCTGATTCGATATCTGGAACAGGCTGCCGAGATTTTCTTCGCCGAACAGGCCGCGGATAGCAAGCCCGAGCTGCGGCGAAATGTTGACTATCTTCGATATCTGCTGCGTCATCACGAGCGCGGGCAGATGCAGCATTATGGAGGCCCTAAGCCCCGTGCCGAGATTCGTCGGGCACGAGGTCAGGTAGCCCATTTTTTCATCAAAGGCGATGTTCAGATACGCTTCGATGGCATCGTCAAGTGCAAAAGCACGCTGCAAGAGAGGCTTTAAGTCCAGCCCTGCCGCCATGCACTGGATGCGGATGTGATCGTCTTCATTGACCATTATGGAAATGCTCTGGTCATCGCTGACGAGCAGCAGGCGGTTTTCAGGGTTGTCGGCTAGCTTTTCGCTGATGAGTGCCCGCTCTATCAGCACATTCTGTTCCAAACGGCTCAATTTATCTATTTCAATACATTCAAAATGAACGCCTGCCGCCGCTTCCAATGCGGGGACAAGCTGCGTTATAAGCTCTTTGACCTGAGCTAAATCCGTCAGCGTCGCGCGGTTGGGGAACGGAATTTCCTTCAAATTGCGCGCTAGGCGTATGCGGCTGGCGAGCACTATATCGCTGTCCTTGCCCTTGTTGTTGAGCCACGAGATGTGCGGATCTGTAAACAGAGGTGAATTAGTCATCTGCACCGGCTCCTTTCTTAGCGTTCTGATTGGAATTCAATTCATTTTCCAGCAATTTTATGCGGTCGCGCAGCACTGCTGCCTGTTCGTATTCTTCCGCCTCGATATGCTTTGCTATCTGGCGGCGCAAAGAAGCTATTTCCTTCTTCATGCCCAAGGTGCCGCCTGCGCGGCGCGGTATCTTGCCGATGTGGCTCGTGGAGCCGTGAATGCGGCGCAGCAGCGGTTCCAGCCGCGAACCGAACGTCTTGTAGCAGACGCTGCATCCTATCTTGCCCGTGCGCGTAAAATCAGCGTAGCTCATATGGCAGCTGGGGCAGACGAGCTGATTCTTGAGGCTGACCTGCTCGGCGGCACTTCCGGAATCAGCAGGGGAATTGTGATTGAAGATGCCCGATAGAAAATCATTTATAGAAAACACATTATTTTTTTCATTCAGCAAGCCGATGCGGGCGGCGCACTGCTCACAGAGATGGTGTTCCACCTGCCCTTCCGGCGTAACTTCCGTAACGTAAACGACGGCTTCATTTTTATGACAATTATCGCATAGCATAAACCTGCACCTCGATTTCTAATCTATTTTTTATATTTGGCAAAATTCTTTGCCTTTTTTGCTCTCTGCGGCTTCTTTCGCCTGCTGCTCTTGGCAGCCTTAGGAAAAATTCGCCAGGGTCATTATGAGAGATTTTAAGAAAGCAGTACGCTCCGTATCATCCAATTTAGCGAAGGCGATCGGCAGCGTCTGCAGTATCAGCGCAGCTTCACGCTTTTGAATTATCTGACGCTTGAACAGGTAGTGCATCATGTCCTTGACCTGCTCTATCGTCGTGTCCTCCGTGATCTTGTCGATCATATCGCGGTAGATGAAATCCTGCAAAGGCACCCTGCCAATGCGGATAAAGCCGCCGAGACCGCGGCGCGATTCCACGACGAAGCCCTTTTCCTGCGTGAACCGCGTGCTCAGCACGTAGCTGATCTGCGACGGCGCACATGATATTTCATCGGCAATGTCTGAGCGTTTTAGTTCAACTTTGCGGTTGTGCTCAGCAGCCAGCCGGCGAAGGATGTATTCTTCAATGAGATCTGCAATATTGCTCATGATAATCACCTTTTGATTAGTTATTTTTATTACTTATATTATATTATAATTTGACTTTTTGACTTTTGCAAGTATTTTTTTCCATTGAGCCGAATACAGACCATCTGCCGATAAAATAAAAAGAGAAACCGAACGAAGTCAGTTTCCCTTTTCCAAAATCAATTATCCTGACGGCGGAACGTTATCTTGCCCGTTACATCATCCATATCGTCCACAATCGCCAGCGATTCCAAATGAATGCCCTGCGCGCGGAGGAGCGCACCGCCCGACTGAAAACCCTTCTCGATAACGATGCCCGCACCGACGAGCGTCGCCCCCGCCTGACTTACCAATTCGATCAGCCCTTGCAGCGCATTGCCGTTAGCGAGAAAATCGTCGATGAGCAGCACGCGGTCATCCTCGTTGAGAAAATGCTTCGAGACGATGACATCATAGACCTTGTGATGCGTGAACGAAGCCACCTTGCTCGTGTAGACACCGCCGTCGATATTGGCAGACTTGCTCTTTTTGGCAAACACCACCGGCACATCAAAATACTCCGCCACGATGCAGGCAATGCCGATGCCCGATGCCTCTATCGTCAGGATTTTCGTAACCTTTTCACCGCTGAACAGACGCTTGAATTCCTTGCCAATTTCCTGGAATAAATGAATATCCATCTGATGATTTAAGAAACTGTCCACCTTTAAGATATTCCCTTCTCTGACTATGCCGTCTCTTTGTATTCTTTCTTCCAGTAATTGCATTTAAATGCTCTCCTCCTAGTTATTGCAGCTTAATGTATAAGCCGAGATCAATCCGAAAATATGTTAAATACTATTTTACCGATTTTTTACAAGGCTGGCAAGGATAAATG
>CATYZV010000047.1 GCA_958415865.1 uncultured Selenomonadaceae bacterium | reverse complement strand
ATATAAATAGTTAAGAGTTGCGCGACAAATTCATAAATTCTACAGAAAGGTGTGTTTATTCATGGAAAAGAACGTAAACGATATAAACAATCAAAAAGTGCCGCTTTCTGGCCGCCTGAGCTACGGACTTACAGACGGCTGCGGCAATCTATTATACTGCATTATAGGCTCGTATTTATTGTACTTCTATACGGATGTATTCGGATTATCAGTCGGAGCAGCAGGAGCGATACTGCTGTTCACCCGCCTGCTCGATGCGGTTGATGCGCCGATTTGGGGCTTCATCGTCGACCATACGAAATCAAAATATGGCCGCAGCAGACCGTATTTCCTCTGGCTCTGTGTACCGTTTGCCGTATTCATGTGGCTGACTTTCACCACTCCGGATCTCGACGGTACAGCTAAGATCGCATATGCTGCCGGCACTTATATACTGGCAGGCATCTTCTACACGGGCATTCAGACTGCTATCACTTCGATTCTGCCGAATCTGACGAGCCGCATCAGTGAACGTGTCATCTTAAACACCTTCCGCATGGTCGGCGGCAACATCGGAGCATTCATCTGCATGACTTTTACTCTGCCTCTCGTGGCATTCTTCGGCGGCGGCGACGAACAGAAAGGCTTCTCGATGACGCTGGCTTTCTTCGGCATCATAGCTGTGGTGCTCTTGACGATAGCTTTCAAGAATATGCGTGAAGTCAATGTAGCAAAATTGAAGAGCATTCCCGTCAAAGACAGTGTAAAAGCCATCAAAGGCAACTGGCCCTGGATTTTAATCGTAACGGCTAACCTGATTTTCTGGATCGCATTGACCATTCGTTTGTCCACTGTTGTTTATTACTGTCAGTATTACCTCGGCGACAAAGACCTCACCGCGCTCATCAACGGCGTTATGCTCACGCAGGTTGCAGGTATGCTCGCTATTCCCTTCTTGGTTAGAATATTCAACAAGTACGGCACGATGATTTTAGGCTTCATCCTCGTCGGTGTCGGCCACATCGCTATCTTCTTCGTCGGTGCTAATCTGGAATTGTTCATCGCTTTCTGGGTAGTCGCTTCCATCGGTCAGGGCATCGCCTGCTCCATGCCGTTTGCTATGCTGTCCGATACGGTTGACTTCGGCGAATGGAAGACGGGCATCCGCGCCAGCGGTTTCTTGACTGCTATCGGCTCAGCTTTCTGCATCAAAGCAGGTTCGGGCATCGGCGGCTTCATTCCTGCGACGGTAATGGATTTGTTTGGCTACGTGCCCAACGCTGTGCAGAGTGAAACGGCACTGTTCGGCATTCAGTTCGTATTCACCTGGCTGCCTGCTATCATCTTCCTCTGCGGCATCATCCCGCTGCTGTTCTACCGCAAATATGAACGCAATGAAAAGAATGTCATCAGAGAACTGTCGGAAAGATATGTCAAAGAAGCTTGATTCGGATAATATCTGTTTAGTTAGAATTTAATGGAGGAAATAATATGTTTGACAATAAAATTAAAATCACGGCACCTTTTTGGCAGCAGTATATAAAGCTAATCCGTGAAGAGATGCTGCCGTTCCAATGGTCGGTACTCAACGATGAAGCTGATATCAAGATCGAAAAAGAACGCGATGCGGATTACATTCCCTCGGACAAGAGCCACGCTATTGAGAACTTCAAAATAGCAGCAGGGCTTTCTAAGGGCAGTCATTACGGCATGGTGTTCCAGGACAGCGACGTGTACAAATGGCTGGAAGCGGCGGCTTATGCACTGCATCAGCACTACGATGACGACCTGCGCCACATCGCTGACGGTGTGGTTGACCTGCTGGCAGCGGCACAGCAGCCGGACGGCTATCTCAACACGTATTTCACGATTGAAGCACCTGAACGCAAGTACAAACGCCTCTATCAGAGTCATGAACTCTACTGTGCAGGTCATTTCATCGAAGCGGCTGTCGGCTATTACAGCGTAACGGGCAATAAGAAAGTGCTCGATATAGCAGTGAAGCTGGCGGACAATATAGACGCTCATTTCGGCAGCGAAGAAGGCAAGATTCACGGCTATGACGGCCATGAGGAAATTGAATTGGCCCTGCTGCGCCTCTACGAAGTAACCGGAGCAGAAAAATACAAGAAGCTAGCGCATTTCTTCCTCTACGAACGCGGCAAGAACCCCAACTTCTTCAAAGAACAGCAAAAGGATGATCCTTCTGACAAGCCTGTTATAGAAGGCATGGAAAACTTCAAGCCGTCGTACTATCAGAACCACAAGCCGATATTGGAACAGGAAACGGCAGAAGGCCACGCTGTGCGCGTGATGTACATGTGCACCGGCATGGCGATGCTGGCCCGCCTCGACGACGATAAAGAAATGCTAGCGGCCTGCAAACGCCTCTGGAAAAACATCGTTACCCGCCGCATGTACATCACCGGCGGCATCGGCTCGACCGTCATCGGCGAAGCCTTCACCGCGGACTACGACCTGCCCAACGATACGATGTACTGCGAAACGTGCGCATCCATCGGCCTGGTGTTCTTCGCCAACAATATGCTCAAGGTCGACACCGACAGCCAGTACGCCGATGTTATGGAACGTGCTCTCTACAACACCGTCATCAACGGCATGGCACTCGACGGCAAGCACTTCTTCTACGTAAATCCGCTGGAAGTAGTGCCGGAACTTAGCCGCAAAGACCCCGGCAAATCGCACGTAAAACCCGTCCGTCCTGCATGGTTCGGATGTGCCTGCTGCCCGCCTAATCTGGCACGCCTTTTGAGCTCGCTCGATGAATACATCTACACGGTAAAAGACGATACCGTATATGCTAATCTCTACCTCAGCAATGAATCGTCTATCAAAGTCGGCAAGACAGATGCCATCATCAAGCAGGAAACGAATTACCCTTGGAACGGCACGATAAAATTCACCGTTCAGTCCAAAGGCAATTTCAAATTATCACTGCGAATCCCTGAATGGGCAGATGAATATACCATCACCTTGAACGGCACTAAGATTGAACCCGTCATTGAAAACGGCTACGCCGCAATCTACTGCGACTGGCAGGAC
This sequence comes from uncultured Selenomonadaceae bacterium, assembly GCA_958415865.1. GTDB lineage: Bacteria > Bacillota > Negativicutes > Selenomonadales > Selenomonadaceae > Megamonas. Next base: position 6,306 of record CATYZV010000047.1, on the reverse strand, counting down.
AATGACGTGAATGAAATACTGCTCGATCTGCCGATGGCTGTGAAGTTCATCGAAGCAAATCCGCTCGTGCGCGAAAACTACGGCAAAATCGCCGTGCAGCGCGGCCCGCTCGTATACTGCGCTGAAGGTGTGGACAACGGCGAAAACCTTCACTTGATGCAGCTCGATGCAGCTTCAGCGGCAGAGGCTAAGTTTGAAAAAGACTTTCTGAACGGAGCAGTCGTCATCTCCGCCAAAGGAACGAAGACTGTCATCAACAAAAACTGGCAGGATAAGCTGTACTGCGATGTTAAAAAGACGAGCGATAAGACTGAAAATGTAGATATAAGATTGATACCGTATTTCTGCGCATTGAACCGCGGCGAAAATGAAATGACGGTATGGCTCCATAGTAAATAATAAATAGGCAGCATAAAAGAAAAGACCTGTGTCAATCAAATTAAAATTGATGGCATAGGTCTTTTTTTGTTTACGGTGGTCAGTTGTCAGTCAATATATTCGTTTTGAGAGCTGTATTTTCGCCGGAAGCCTGCGAAGTCAGAGATTGTTTTTTCTGAATGCGGCGCACGAAGCATGACAATGCGTAGTTTATTATGAAGTAGATGACGGCGGCACAGCCGAACAGCACGAATACATCCGAGACGTTTATCGTGCCGGTGCCGTTGTAGAGGCCGGCATTGTTCATGATCTTTTTGACGCGTGCCATCAGTTCTATCGTGGCCACGTTGGCGAGGAAGGAGGAGTCTTTGATAGTGGTGATGACCTGGCTCAGCAAGGTGGGGACGATATTGCGGTACGCCTGGGGCAGGATGATGTAGATCATTATCTGCACGGTGCTGAAGCCTTGCGACCAGCCTGCTTCAAATTGTCCGTGGGATACGGAGTTGAGGCCGCCGCGCACTATTTCGGCGATTACGGCCGAGGTGTAGACGGTCAGTGCCAATGTCGCTTTGAAGAGAATTTTAGTTTCGACGGAGGAAAGCCCGAACAGCTGGTGTTCAAAGATTTTCGGCGCGGGGAAGAATACCAGCCCGATGAATATCCAGAACAGCAGCGGCGTGTTGCGGAAGATTTCAATGTAGACTATAGCGAGCCAGCGGAAAATGCGCTGCCCGGGAGCGGTGCAGTAATTGCGGACGAGGGCGAGCACTGAGCCGAAGATGATGCTGACGACGACTGCGAGCACGGAGATGATCAGCGTGAAGGCAACGCCCTTTAAGATGAACAGCACGATGGAGGGATTTGCCAGCATAGCAAAGCTGCCTGATAAGTCGCTCATGATTCAGCCACCTTCTTTACATTTGATGAAGCAGGGGAATCTTGATTTTTCAGCTTGTTTTCCCAGACGGAAGCGAGGGTGGACAGCGGAAAGCAGATTATGAAAAACAGCACGCCGCAGACGAGGTAGGCAGGGCCGTAGGCACCGCCGGTCGTCGCACCCGTTGCGAAGTTGTAAGTCAGGGATATGAGGTCGGAACCGCCGATGATGTAGAGGCACGCCGTGTTTTTCGTCAGATTGGCGATCTGGCAGACGAGCGGAGGCAGTATGATCTTTATGCTCTGCGGCAGGATGATGTAGTACATCTTGCCCACGTAGCTGAAGCCCTGCGAGTCGGCAGCTTCAAACTGGCCCTTGGGAATGGATTCGATGCCGGCGCGGAATACTTCAGCCATGTAAGCACCGTGATAGACACCGAGCGATATGATGCCGGCGGCCAGTATGCCTATTTTGTAGCCGGAAAAAGCGAGCGCGTAGTACAGCACGCAGATCTGAAGCAATAGCGGCGTATTTTGCAGAAATTCTACGTAGACGCGGTTTATCGAGCGGAAAATTCTGCTGTCGCTCAGTGCCATCAAGCCGATTATTATGCCGATAGCCAATGCGAGGATTATGCCGGCGACAGCTGTTTCAATCGTATTTATAAAGCCTAATATGAAGGTATCGCGGTAAGCCCAGACCATCGCCCAGGCACTTTCTGAAAACATTATAATGCCCTCCTTTGCCTGTTTTGCTATTTCATACATAAAGCCTGCACCGAGATGCAGGCTTTATGCCATTCATTGGAGATGAATTGAGAGGATAGATTGAGTTCTGATGAGATAAGCGGCGCATTACTTATTGAGGCCGTTAGCTTCGACCATTTTTTCAATGGTGCCGTCAGAGAGCCATTTCTGCACGAGCTCTTCGGTAACTTTAGAAAAACCGGAGTCTTTCTTCGTTGCGATGCCGTATTCCTGCGGGGCGAATTCTTCTTTGATGTAAGAGCGGTCGCCCGTGTTGTAGATTGCAAGAATGGATTTATCGACGCAGAATGCGTCTACTTCACCGGCACTTAAAGCCGTGGAAATGGCGGGATAATCATCGTACTGCTTGAAGCTGATGCCGTTGGTCCAGGTAGCAGCATCGAAGGTCTTGGGATCGAATCCGTCGGCAGGTATGATGCCTGCTTCTGTCATGGCTGTTACGAGAGCTTTAGCGGAAGTGGAGCCGGAGGATACACCGACTGTCTTGCCCTTGAGGTCGGCGAGCGTTTTGATGCCGCTGGCATTCTGTACGAGTACGCCTACATGGTCAGTGTAGTAAGGGGTGGTGAAATCCCAGCTCTTTTTGCGTTCGTCCGTGATGGTAAACGTAGCGATTACGCAGTCGACATCGCCCGAATCGAGCAGTGCCGTTCTGGTGGCGGCTGTTACTGGCGTGAATTCAACTTCTACGCCGAGGTATTCGCCGATTTTCTTGGCGAGGTCAATTTCCATGCCGGAGAACTCACCGGTAGCAGGGTCCTGGTAGCCGAAGCCCTTCGTTACGTTTTTAACGCCGACTTTCAATACGCCTCTGTCTACTATTGCCTGCACATCTTCCGGCAGGTCGGCTTTATTCACCGCACCGGATGATGCGGAGCTGTCTTTTGCCTCATCGCCGCCGCAGCCTGCCAATACGAGCATCGCCATGATGACGCTCATGCAGACGGCCAGCATTCTGCCTATTGTTGATTTTTTCATAATGATTCCTCCTCCGGCAAATTCTAATAAATTATATGGTATTAAAAATAAATCAGCGGATTATCTTGCTGAGAAATTTCTTGACGCGTTCATTCTTGGGATTGACGAAGAAATGCTCCGGTGTGCCTTCTTCGATTATCTGACCGTCGGCCATGAAGACGACGCGGTCGGCGACTTGACGGGCAAAGCCCATTTCATGTGTTACGACGACCATCGTGATGTTTTCTTCCTTGGCGAGCTTGACCATGACATCGAGCACTTCCTGAATCGTTTCGGGGTCGAGCGCGGAAGTAGGTTCGTCAAACAGGATTATCTTGCTCTGTGTGCAGAGTGCACGGGCGATGGCGATTCGCTGCTGCTGCCCGCCTGACAGCATGGCAGGATAAGCATCGGCCTTATCCCTGAGGCCTACGACATCGAGATAGTGATAAGCGAGTTTTTCAGCCTCAGCTTTGCTCTTGCCGTGCAGCTTGATGGGAGCCAGTGTGAGATTTTTCAGCACTGTCATATGCGGGTAGAGATTGAACTGCTGAAATACCATGGAAGTCGTATCGCGCACGAGCTTAAGCCTGTTTTTCCTCGTCATCTCCTGCCCGGCTATGTAGACATGGCCGCTGGTAGGCTCTTCGAGGAAATTCATACAGCGCACCGTCGTCGATTTGCCGGACCCGGACGGCCCGATGATGACGAGCTTTTCGCCTTCTGCCACTTCCAAATTCACATCTTTGAGCACATGATTGCTGCCGAAGTATTTGTCGATGTGCTCCAGTTTTATCATCAAAGCAGACCCCTCCTATCTATTGTAGACAAACAAATAAGGCGTTCCATCCGTTGGTATCGGATGAAACGCCTTTGTTTCGCAAAAGTTAATTGTTATTTTGTATACCCATAATATACAGTATATAGACGGATATGTCAAGCATTATTTTTGCGTGTATTTATTTATTTGACGAACGCCTGGTCGAGGTCGGCGATGATGTCTTTGATGTTTTCCGTGCCGATGGACAGGCGGATGGTGTTCGGCTTAATGCCGGAGTCGAGCAGTTCTTCTTCCGTCATCTGGGAATGAGTCGTGCTTGCCGGGTGGATTACGAGGGATTTCACATCGGCAACGTTGGCCAGCAGGGAGAAGAGCTGAAGCCTGTCGATGAATTCCTGTGCTTCTTTCGCGCCGCCTTTGATTTCAAAGGTGAAGATGGAGCCGGCACCGTTCGGGTAGTATTTCTTGTAGAGTTCGTGGTCGAATCTTTCCGGCAGAGAAGGATGGTTTACGCTTTCTACCTGCGGATGGTTCTTGAGGTATTCTACGACTTTGAGCGCGTTTTCCACATGGCGTTCTACGCGCAGCGAGAGCGTTTCAAGGCCTTGCAGCAGCAGGAATGCGTTGAATGGGGAGATGGCAGCACCGAGGTCGCGCAGCAGCAGTGCTCTGACTTTGATGATGAAAGCGAGCGGACCTACGGCTTTCGTGAAGGAAATGCCGTGGTAGCTGGGGTTCGGTTCTACGAGAGACGGGAATTTGCCGCTCTTTTCCCAGTCGAATTTGCCGCCGTCGACGATAACGCCGCCGAGAGTGGTGCCGTGGCCGCCGATGAATTTCGTTGCGGAATGAACGACGATATCCACGCCGTATTCGATCGGGCGGATGAGGTACGGGGTGCCGAATGTATTGTCTACGACAGCGGGGATATTGTATTTATGTGCCAGTTTAGCGATGGCTTCGACATCAGCTACATCGCTGTTGGGGTTGCCGAGCGTTTCAAAGTACAAGCATTTCGTATTGTCTTTGATAGCTGCTTCTACTTCAGCGAGATTGTGGATATCGACGAAAGTCGTCGTGATGCCGAAATCGGGCAGGGTGTGTTCAAACAGGTTGTAAGTACCGCCGTAGATCGTCTTGGATGCTACGATATGGTCTCCCTGTTTAGCCAGTGCCTGGATCGTGTAGACGATAGCGGCTGCGCCGGAAGCTACAGCCAGTGCGCCGACACCGCCTTCGAGAGCGGCGACGCGCTTTTCAAATACGTCCTGCGTGGAGTTGGTCAGGCGGCCGTAGATGTTGCCGGGTTCTCTAAGGCCAAAGCGGTCAGCTGCCGACTTGCAGTCGCGGAACACGTAGGAAGTCGTCTGGTAGATCGGCACTGCGCGTGCATCAGTAGCAGGATCGGGCAGTTCCTGTCCGATGTGAAGCTGTTTCGTCTCGAATGCCCATTTGCTGGTATCTGTGATTTTTGCCATAAAAATCCCCTTTTCTGTCGTTTCGTTCATTAAATATATATAACGATTATACTGTGTATGAGGCTAGAACGATTTATCAGTCGTTGAACAATGCAGTGGAAAGGTATCTTTCGCCGGTGTCAGGCAGCAGGACTACGATGTTCTTGCCTTCATTTTCGGGGCGTTTTGCTACCTGGATAGCTGCCCAGAGAGCTGCGCCGGAGGAAATGCCGGTCAAAAGGCCTTCTTCGCGGGTCAGGTGCTGGCTCGTTTCAAAAGCTGCATCGTTGGGAACATCGATTACTTCATCGTATACTTTCGTGTCGAGAGTATCGGGGATGAAGCCTGCGCCGATGCCCTGGATTTTATGCGGGCCGGGCTTGCCGGTCGTCAGCACGGATGAAGTAGCAGGTTCGATGGCGATTACTTTGACATCGGGATTCTGTGCTTTGAGGTATTCGCCGGTGCCGCTGAGCGTTCCGCCGGTGCCTACGCCGGCGATGAAGAAGTCTACTTTGCCGTCGAGGTCTTTCCAGATTTCAGGGCCGGTCGTCTTGTAATGAGCTTTGGGGTTTACAGGGTTGGTGAACTGGCCGGGGATGAAGCTGTGCGGTGTCTGTTCAGCCAGTTCTTTTGCTTTGGCGATTGCGCCGGGCATTCCTTTGCTGCCTTCAGTCAGGACGAGTTCTGCGCCGTACGCTTTCATGATCTTGCGGCGTTCGATGCTCATCGTTTCCGGCATGGTGATGATGATGCGGTATCCTTTTGCCGCAGCCACAGCGCAGAGGCCGATGCCGGTGTTGCCGCTGGTCGGTTCGATGATTACAGATTCAGGATTTAAGACTCCTCTTGCTTCAGCGTCTTCAATCATCGCTTTAGCGATTCTGTCTTTTACGCTGCCTGCCGGGTTGAAGTATTCCAGCTTGGCGAACAGATTTGCTTTAAGACCGTTTGCCTTGGCAAATTTGCTGATCTTTACTAAAGGAGTGTTGCCGACTAATTCTGTGAAACCGTTGTATACTGTCATTGTTATTCCGCCTTTCAATACCGATGTGATTTAATTAATAATTTAATAGAAGTTAAGTG